>JAGLTZ010000076.1 GCA_023135015.1 Candidatus Latescibacterota bacterium | reverse complement strand
GAGACTATGTCCGCCGTACCCCATCCACCTGAATCGTAAGGTGTGACCCGGAGCTGCACGTCATCTACAGCCTGGTTGTTCAGATCCGAACCCGATGCCCAGACCAGGTCGCTCTCGTAATTGCTGAAATTGATATCCGATGTGTCACTCGTAACCGATGCCGCCTGCCACGTAGTCCTTCCATCCGTTGAGTATTCGACGAGTAGGCCAACCTGGCTGCTGTCGTCGTCGGAGATCTCGTAGGCGACCGTAACGTTTCCACTCTGACGCCCATCGGGTTGGTACATGTAGATAGAGGGCTGGAAAGGGGATGGACCCTCTTCTTGTGGGTAGAATGTCTTGTCGAGTGTTGTAGCGGTGTTACCGTAAGGGTCCTGAATATTGAAGGCGGATAATGTAACCGGTATCGTCGTCGAAGGCAGTGTCTGGCCGCTGGTCAGTTCAGCGTCAAAGCAGTCCTGCGGGTCATAGACCACCAGAATGCCTCTCAGGCTGGTACCGTCGTGTCCCCCGGCCGCATAGAGCATATTGTCAATGACGCCGGTTGCCGGAGCCCGCAATGGTGCAGGTATCGACGTCTTCGATGTCCAGTTGTCAGATGCAGGGTCGTAGACTTCAAGCTTGTCGAGATAGCCGCTGCTGCCATACCCGCCGGCTACGTAGAGCTTCCCCCCGATTACACCGGCCTCGGCGTCGCGCCTGGCGGTCGGCATATTAGCCTTTGATGACCAGCTGTCGGTTGCCGGGTCGTAGACCAACAGGTTGTTGCTGAGACTTGTGGTCCATCCTCCGGCTACATAGAGCTTTCCATCGATAACTCCGGAAGCCCCCTCGTAAGTGAGAGTTGGCATTGAAGTCTGCATCGTCCAGCTGTCGGTTGCTGGGTCGTAGGATTCAACCAGACCAACGGAGGTGCCATTGTCACCGCCAGCTACATAGAGTCTGCCATTGATGACCCCGCCAGCTGCATCTTCTCTGGCAGTAGTCATCGGAGTCTTTGTTGTCCAGCTGTCGGTCGACGGGTCATAGACTTCGAGCGTGCTGAGGTAGCTGCCTTTATACCCGCCTGCTACATAGAGTTTACCGTCAATGACCCCGGCAACCGGACTTCTTCTGGCGGTCGGCATAGAGGCCTTCGTGGTCCAGCTGTCTGTATCAGGGTCGTAGGCCAGTAGTGTGTTGAGGTAGCTGCCGGTATACCCACCGATCACGTAGAACTCACCGTCGATGACTGCGCCAGCCGCCCAGCCTTTAGCTGTGGTCATCGAGTCCTTCTCTGTCGTCTCGGTCCAGCTCTCGTAAACCGAGATGCTGGCGATGGTCAGGCCACCCGAAAGGGTGATATTGGATGTATTCGTCGCAGTGGAGTCGACCACCAGTTCGTTGAACCAGAATGTAACCGTACTATCCCCTTCGATCCCCTCGGCCTCCACCCACTGGGGTACCTGGTTATCAAGATCTATGTATGTGGTATCGGCCGTACCTGAGCTTCCTCTATCGTGGGGGGTGATACGCAGCATACCGTTCCACAGTTCCTGGTCTGGTAAATCAGTGCCCGAAAGCCATACGATGCTGCTGTCGTAGTTCGCAGATGTAATGCCGGTAGTATCTCCGGTTACAGACAGGTTGTTCCAGGTAACTCCATCGTCGTCTGAGCCTTCTACGAGCAGGCCGACAACACTGCTCTCAGGATCTGCAATGACAAAAGAGATCTTCGTGTTACCGCTCTGTATACCCGTCGGCTGGTAGATAGATATCGATGGTGCCAAAGTGAAGTGTTCTGCTGAGCTCGTTTCAGTCGTCCCTGTATGTCCTCCGGCAATCAGAACCTCTCCATTTGGCAGTAGAGTTGCGGTGTGCTGCTGCCTTGCTGTGGACAGGCTACCTGCAGTTATGAAGGTGCCTGTTGAAGGATCATACAATTCCGCAGTATCCAACGTGCCGGAGCCGGAGACACCTCCTGCAATCAATACCCTTCCATCAGGCAGGCGCATGGCTGTGTGGGAACGCCGGTCGTAGGACATATTCCCAGTCGCTGAAAAGGTGCCTGAGGAAGGATCATAGATATCGGCCGTATTACCGGTAGCCCGACCAGTGACAAGTACGGTCCCATCATTAAGCAGAGTAGCTGTGTGGTTGATCCTGGACTCAGCCATGTTTCCCGTGAGTGTAAAAGAATCCGATGCGGGATCATACAGTTCGGCACTATCCAATGGAATTCCGGAGCCTGGGGTGGTTGTCCGTGAGCCGCCGGCGATAAGCACCTTTCCATCACTGAGAAGTACAGCGGCGTGACCGTTCCGGTCTATATTCAAGTCGCCGGCTGTAGGAGTGAATGTACCGGTCGCCGGATCGTATAACTCGCACTTTGAATGAGAGGAATCGGGGGTTACATACCGTCCTCCGGCGATCAGAACCTTGCCATTCTGTAGCAGTGTCGCCGAGTGATATTGGTGTTCGTAATTTAAACTGTCGGTCGCAGTAAACTGCCCGGTTACCGGGTCGTAGAGTTCTGCGGTAATCGCGCCGTCGTATGTTCCTCCTACGAGCAGCACTTTGCCATTCTGGAGGAGGGTGGCGGTAGCCCCCTGAACGTGCTCATATACGGTCGTGTCGGCGTTGGTGAACGTTTCTGTTGTTGGATCGTACAGTTCGGCTATCTGGGTAGTCCACCCTACGATCAACACCTTCCCGTCGTTCAATTGCACTGCCATATGGTCTCGTCGGGCCGTGTCCATGTTCCCTGTTGAGTAGAAGCCACCCTGGGCTTGAAGAGGTGATACAGCGGCCCCGCTGAGTACAAAGGTCAAAAGGGCACACGAAAAGGCTTTCCTGGTTCGGCTGCGTGACCGGAACCAGAGAGTATCAAATTTATGCATATGCGCTTTCTCTATGGCTCAGAGGTGCTTACTGGATGATCACCCTGGCCCCGTAGAGGTCCGAGGGAGTGATGGTGATTGGATTGTTATCGTCATTCCTGAGCAGCGTATTGGCGGCCCCGAATGTTACATCGGTAGTTCCGGTGCTGGTGCCCCGGAAGCTTATCGTGAGGATCATGCCCGTGCCGCTCACGCCTGCAGTACTGCCACCGGCGATCCCGAAGTTGAACTCCAGGAGACCCGACACATTGTCAATGACCGGATCGAAGTATTGAACGGAACCGCCGTTGGATGTCAGAAACGTTCCGTATGAATAGCTGTCCGCGTACTGCAGCATTCCGGAATTGAAACGGATCGTGATCTTGCTCATCGTGAGGTCTGTTACGTCCTCTGCGATGATCTGCAGATCGAAGGTAGTGTTGTTGGGGGAGTGGATGCGCGTAGGGCTCAGCCGCAGGGCGGGCCCCGTGACGGCATTCACGGTGAAGTCGCGCGACTCCGGTGTGTCATCGACCTCGGTCGGATCACCCGGGTCGTTAGCGTAGCCGGCCTGAACTTCGAAGGAATAGGACAGCTCGTCCAGGAAGTCCATGGTGTATGATTGTTGAGTGCCCCATGGACTCCAGCCGGTTCCAGCCCACTCACCGCCCGACATGCGATACCTGAAGCGCGTGTCGCTCTTGTTGCCTGTCCAATCGAATGTCGCGGAGTTGGTTGTTACTGTTGAGCCGTCGCTGGGTCCACCCGTTATCGTGGTTGTCGGCGGGACGAACTCCGAGCCGCTCGGGTCGATAGGGTTCTCGAACGTGATCTCTTCCACAGGCGCCAGCGCGTCACACGCCGTCAGGAACCCCGTGACCAGCAAGAGTGCGGCAACAGAGGCGGGCCAATGCCCTGGCTTTGGTGACTTCATAGTAGATGGCTTCATAGGCTTAAAAGATTATGCTAAGGGTGAGGGATGCTCTTCCGGCTCTGGTGCCGGCCTTCAGTGAGAGGGTGGGGCCGGAGGATGTCAAAACGGGCCGGAGCCGCGGCATGAAAATCGCCGAGTGCAGTACTCCAAAGATATGCAGACCGGCTGCGGCCATGACTGCGGTCGAGGCGGATTTCTGGGCGGCATCCCAATCTTCGTGCAGATCCGACATTTCATTGTGGAGACGCTGGGCATCGTTCGTGGTGCTGGCATGCATGTATTCGTCGTATTTCTCCCAGTACAGGTCTTCAGCATCCACCATCGCATTAGACTGCATGAAGGCGTATGCACCGGCACCGGCGGTGGCGAGCAGCACGAAGGTCCCCATTCCGCCTCTTCCGGAATAGAAGTGGCCCCCTCCCGGGAAGATCATCCCGAGGAAGCCTGCGCCGATCCGTGACTTTTGTATCAGATTGACGGTGAGTTTCTCCTGCGAACCCTCCTGCAGGTTGACCGACTGCTCCCACGAGCTGTAGCCCCTGGCCTTTACCCTGATGGTGTGAGGACCTGGTTTCAGAGTGATGTTGCCGGCCGGGGTTGTTTCGGTACGCTGGACCCCGTCGATGAAGATCAAAGCGCCATTGAAGTTGCTTTCCAGCATAATGGATGCCGAGCCACTGCGCTCCAGCGTCGCGGTGATCTCCAGTCTCCTGTTACGGCTGACGGTGATGTCCTGGAAGTATGAATCGTAGCCGTCCCGCCTGACTTCCACCCTGTGCTGACCGGTCGAGACCCGCAGCCTCGAGATCGGTGTCCGGCCTTTATCGTTCCCATCGACCAGCACAGTTGCCCCGACAGGAGTGGAGGTGACGTTCAGGAAACCGCTGGGCACTTCACTCAGTGTGGCGTTGACGGTGACCATCCTGCCGGACGTGACCTGGACGGTCTGGGAATAGGGCGCATAACCGTCCATCTCTACGACGACTTCGTGCGACCCCTCATCGACTTCGATCATGACGGGAGTTGTGCCGTGCGGCTGGCCGTCGATGGTCAGGTTGGCGCCTGAAGGCCCGGAGGTCACATTGATCTGACCAGTCGCGACGCGTGCCGCCGGTTGGGGCTGGACTACGGGGGTTGCCCCCGCTCCTGCCAGCTGCTGGGCAACGTACTGTGTGGCATCGGTGAGTACCAGCTCGATACCGGTTACGTCCCTAAAAGCCTGCTGCTCGATGCTTGATGACTCGATGTCGATCAGGCGGATCTGCAGGGAGTAGAGCGATCCGACACGGGATACACTGCCCGCGACCATCTTGCGGGCACCCAGGATCTTACCGACCTGGATCACACACTCGTCTGTATCACACGCTCCGGTTAGCTGGAACCCCACCTCGTTCAGGATGTTATCCATCTGGTTCCGCTCTATCAGACGGTAGACCCCTGTTTGACCCAGGTAGAGGCGCAGACGGTCAGTAATGGCTCTGGCTTCACCGGCATCAACGTTGTTCGCATCCAGGTCCAGCACACCGATCAGCAGTGGCTCCTGCTGTTGCTGGGGATCCTGTGCGATGGCAGGTGAAGCTGTAAAACAGATTAAGAGGCAGATAGGCAGGGCAAGAGAAAAAAGCCTCTGCCAGGTCTGCCTCCTCGTCCCAGCCGCGAGGCCGGGTAACGGCAAGAGGGGGGAGGAAACTGATTTCATGCGTTATCCCCGCTAAGGACGAGACAATGGCTGGTCGGAAAGACAACTACAAATGCTAAACAACCCCCTGTCGGTTTGTCCAGAAGCTTTTGTAGTGCTAAGTGCCTGGATTGAACAGGAAGTAATCGTGCACCGCACGGGCGATATGGGCGATAACGCGCTCCCTCGTCTCCACTTCCCGCCTCGATTCCTTGACGAAGATCGCCACGACGACATGTCCGGCGTTATGGGGAAGCTCTATAATCCCGACGTCGTTTGTGGTGCCACCGATTGTGCCTGTTTTATGCGCAACCATGGCAAAGGGGGGTAAAACCCCCTTTATCCGTTCCCGACCGGTCGTGCTCCGGCGCATAATATCGAGCAGCAGCTCCGTGCTTTCCGGGCTGAGAAGCTCACCCTGCCACAGTCGTGCGAGCAATGATGCCATCGCCCGCGGAGTTGCAGTATCGCGCGGGTCGACATCGAAGGCATTGGATGCCTCTTCACGTTCCTGTTGCGAGACCGCACGGGAGAGTGCCCTGAAGGCGGATGGGGTTACTTTCCCACCGGGTGGCAACTCCTTGATGCCGATGAAATCGCCTATCAGCTCAACTGTGGGACGGTCCACATTTATGCCTGTGATGCCGAGTTCCTGCATCCGGGCGTTGACCGCGTCTGAACCGCCTGCTGCCCTCAGAACAATATCGGTTGCCGAGTTATCGCTGATAAGCAGCATCAGTTCCAGGTAGTTGCGGAGTGAAAGGATCACCCCCGGATCATCGAACAGCTCTGAAAGGGTACCGCTGCCCGGATGTAGATCCTCCTCCTCGATCTCGATCATTTTCTGGAGCGATATTTCGCTGCGATCAACCTTGGTGAGCAGCTGGATGGCGATGGGAACCTTGTAGCTGCTTGCCATCGGGAAGCGCTCGTCGGCGTTCAGAAAAATTTCGCGCCCCGTTTCGATATGAATAACTCCCACGCCGACCGTGCCGCCGGACGGCGAGGCGAGCCTCGCGATCTCATTCTCCAGGCGCAGCAGGCCCGGGTCCTCCTGGGCGCAGGCTGATCCGTATTGGAGGGCGACTGCGAGTCCAAGTACGACTGCGATGGTGGTTGTGCGAAACCTGTGCATCGGATCCGACCTCCGTTTGCTGGTGGATCAGGGGAAGGAATTATTAAGGAGGTAATAGCAGCGGCAGGTTTCGGTGTCCAGCCTGAAGCCTTCTACCTTGTAGCCACGTTCCATATACCAGAGGAACGCACGCCGGGTGGAGTTCCTCCACAGCAGAGCCAGTTCGAGAGAGTCGGTCTTGATGGGCTGGATGTCGTATGGAATTTCTACTTGTACCGAAGGAAGCTCGGGCAGTTCGCCCTCGACAGGCTGGGGGGTGCCTTCCAGGGTGTTGACCACGGGTGATTGTGCCGCTGCCGACGTATCCGTCTTAAGCTCCCACCTTTCAATCTCTCCCCTGAGGGTTTTTTCGACCAGCGGGTCTGTGAGGTTCCATTCTATGATGAACCGGTCGGTGCCGATGCCGGCATGAAGGACGCTGCCAGTTTCCGATCCGTACATATCTACAACGTATTCGACGGGAAGTGCACCGAGCCGGTTGATGTTGAAGTGAGCATTTGACGCAACAAGAGGATCAAAGGTCCAGATCACGGTCTCGATGCCCAGTTCGAGCAGGAGTTTGCGCTGGTACTCCTTCAGGCGTCTGCCGATTCCCTTCCCCGACATCTCTTTACGAACCGCAAGCATGTCAGACCAGTGCACGAGCCGGCCTTCCCTCACCCCGCTGAACCCGATAACGAACCCTACGAGCCTGTCACTACTGTCGAACGCCCCCGCAGCGACCCCTCCTATCCTCTGAGTTACCAGGAGCAGCGATGGGGGGATCGCTTCGGTGAAATCCTGTCCCCAGGTCTCATTCTGCAGCTCAACGCACTGATGGTACTCCTCGAATGTGCTTAGAGGACGGATGGTCACATCGGGGGATTCATCGTTGTAATGAGGGTCCGTCATTTCCAGATTTAATCCCCTATTCAAACGCAGCGCTCTTCTCAAAAAGGAAGATTTCCAAGATCTACATTGCCCCCGCTCAGGATGATCCCGACCCGCTTTCCGTGAGTGACTATCTTCCCGAACTGGACGGCGGCAACAGGTACCGCCGAGGATGGTTCTATGATGATCTTCATCCGTTCCCAGATGGTCCTCATCGCTTCCACGATTTCCTCCTCGGTAACCAGCACGATGTCATCGACGAAGTTACGGATGATATCAAAGGTCTTATCGCTCAGCTGGGTCCGCAGGCCGTCGGCGACGGTGGAGGGGTTTTCCATGGGTACGATATGTCCCTCATG
>JAGLTZ010000075.1 GCA_023135015.1 Candidatus Latescibacterota bacterium | reverse complement strand
GGGTTACCGAACATCACACCGATTTTCTCCCGTATCTGGTTGACGAACAGAATCACACTCTTCGTCTTACTGACCGTTGCCGTGAGCTTGCGCATCGCCTGGCTCATCAGCCTGGCCTGAAGCCCGACATGGCTGTCCCCCATATCCCCGTCGATTTCCGCCCTTGGAACCAGCGCTGCCACTGAATCGATCACGACAATATCTATCGCCCCGGAGCGGACCAGCGTCTCGACGATGTCCAGAGCCTGTTCCCCTGTATCGGGCTGTGATACAAGAAGGTCTTCGATGTTGACACCCAGTTTCTCTGCGTATATGGGGTCCATCGCGTGCTCAGCGTCTATGAACGCCGCGGCCCCACCGCTCTTCTGCGCTTCCGCTACGATATGGAGCGCCAGGGTGGTTTTCCCCGAAGACTCGGGACCAAACAGCTCGAGCACTCTCCCGCGGGGTACACCGCCCACTCCGAGCGCAACATCCAGAGTGAGGCTGCCGGTGCTTATTGCCGGTATCGCCTCCACCAGGGAATCCTTCCCCAACCTCATGATGGCGCCTTTCCCGAACTGCTTCTCGATCTGAGAAACCGCCATCTGGATTGCCTTCTCTTTTTCCTTATTGAATGCTGACATGGAATCCATTCCTCCCCAGCCTCTGGTTCCTACCCGGGCTCCCGGTATGGAACTTGCCTCACATCACGGGGGGATCGAGTTAGTTCCCGTCCGGCAACGGCCCTTTTCATCGTTTCCGCCTCGGGAACTGCTTGGACGCTGAGCATACAGCCTATCGACCACCCGCTCAACATGCATCGATTACGGCGATCCGGCCAGGCTCGACTTTCGCTTTTTCTTCGCTTAGGCTACTACACGGGTCTGACAATCGAAAAGACCTGTCGCTACACCTCTACACTTCCGGTTCCCACCCCTCCCAGTGGAAGCCTGGCCAGGGAGGTGTAGGTCGGTCCGTGACGGCCCAGGACGCTCTTGAAAAGGACGACTTCGCCGGAAACCCAGTTCTCGAAGGGTAGGGTCCAGGCCGCTGCCGCCTCTTCCAGCAGGCCGCGAAGTCCTTCGCTCTTAACGCGTCCGAGTGTCAGATGGGGGTGGAACGCGCGTCGTTCCGGCTCGATTCCCAGCGGCTGCAGAGCCTCATCTATCCTCAGCTTCAGCTCCTTGATCTCATCCTCACCCTGATCGAACCCGACCCAGACAACACGCGGATGCCTGAAGTTCGGGAAGGCGCCCACACCGTCGAGGTCGGTCACGAAAGGTGATACTGCCCGGGAGACAGTTTCGAGTGCCTCGGCGATAGGGTCCACCTGCCCGGCTTCTATATCGCCCAGGAAGGTGCAGGTAAGGTGCATGGCCGTTGCTTTGACCCACCTGATCTTGCCCGCGGCGTGCGGCACAGACTCGTGCAGGCGGGCCAGGTGATCTATGATATGTTCGGGGACAGGAACGGCTATGAAGCTCCTGATGCTCATCTGTGGACCTCCCAACCTCCCTCATGTGGATCGATGTCCTCCAGCATGCGTCTGAGCAGGTCGAGTGCAACCGCCATCGAACGGGTCTTGTTCCTCATCCTGCCTCCCTCACCAAGATGGTATTGTCTGACTACCGTCTCCCCCTGACCTGCACAGGCCACGAATGTCAGCCCGACCGGTTTCTCCTCGGTCCCTCCAGTGGGTCCGGCTATTCCCGTGACGGCCACGGCCCAGTCCGTACCCGCATTCTTCCTGGCCCCTTCGGCCATCGCGCACGCCACCGGTTCCGAGACTGCACCATGTTCCATTATCACCGACACGGGCACCCCCAGCTCCTCCTCTTTCGCCTCGTTGGAGTAGGTGACCCAACCGCGCATGAACCACCGGGATGCACCGGGAACATTGGTAAGAGAGTGGGCGATCTGCCCCCCCGTACACGATTCGGCCGCCGCCAGCGTCTCGCCCCTTTCCAGGAGCAGCCGGGCGATATGCTCTGCTATTTCCAGGTTCTCGCAGGCATAGAGGCAGCTGCCGGCGGCATCGCGGATCCGGGCCTCGGCCTCATCCAGCCTACTGCCTATCTCCTCCGGGTCAGAGCCCCGGCCCCTCAGGTATAGAGCCACTCCCTCGGGTGCTGGAAGGTAGGCGAGACTCACCTCCGGCGCCATATCCTCCAGACCGCCTATACGGTCGAAGAGATCCGATTCGCCGATACCTGTGGTCCGGTACCACCGCCGCTCATATACCAGCTGTCCGCCGCGTTCTTCGGCCAGCAGCGGGGCCACCCATCCTTCATAGAGAGCCTTCATCTCATCGGGGACCCCTGGCAGGGAGAAGAGGAGGACATCGCCGTGCCGCTTCAGCATCCCTGGAGCCGTGCCCAGCGGGTTCGCATGCCACTCGAATCCCTCGGGAACAAGAGCCTGGTCCAGGTTCACCTGTGTGGCCTCCCGCCCCCTGGCAGAGAAGAAGAGGCGGACAGCCTCCTCCACTTCGGGCTGGCGCTTCATACCCACTCGGAAAAGACCGGCCAGGGCCTGTTTCGTCCTGTCATCCTGGGTCGGCCCCAGACCCCCGCTTAGGATCACAATATCCGCTCCATCGAGCGTATCCTCCACGGCAGCCCTGATAGCCGTCTCATCGTCCCCGACTGATACGGCCCTATCTACCCCGATGCCCAGACCGGAAAGTTGTTCGGCAAGCCACGCCGTGTTGGTGTCAACACGGATACCGTTCAGCAGCTCGTCGCCCACCGTGATAATCCGGCAACAGGCCACCGACATATCATCTCCGGAATCTGGATTTACCATCTGTTCCGTAATCAGTTCCCCTGCATTTCACTGTCAGGCAATCAATAGCAACAGACCCCTGAGGGCCAGGTTCGTGTAGATTCCGGCTACGATGTCGTCGGCCACAATCCCCCAGCCTCCGGGCAGTCGCTGGGCGGCCCCTGCCGGCGGCGGCTTCACGATGTCGAAGAAACGGAATATCATAAGTGCGGCGAGCACGACGGGCCACGATTTGGGGACCGCCCATACGGCCACCGCGAATCCCGCGAACTCATCCCAGACAATCGATCCGGCGTCGTGACCCAGCAGCTTTTCCGCGTGCCCGCAGAGATAGACTCCCAGCAAACAGAGAGAGGCGGCGATTATCACGCCCAGTATAGGATCCAGCTCCGGGAGGAAGCCGTAGACTACCGCCAGGAAGAATGTGGCGATGGTTCCAGGCGCCTGTGGAGCAAAACCCACCCCGAACCCGCAGGCTATCCATGTCCGGAAAGTCAGCTTCCCCTTTTTTGTCTCGAGTGTCATACCCGGGGCAGCCGGCCTGATCTCGACAGCGGCATGGTCCTGGCGTTAACGGTGAAGTAGCGGACACCCGAAACAATAGTGATTATGAACGTAGCGGCGAACAACACCTGGATGATCAACCAGACCTGCACCGACTGCAGCCAGGCCGACGGTCCGCTAAGAGCGGCCATCACCCTTGCCGCCGCCTCGAAGGTGAGAAGCGTGCAGAGTGTAACCATCTGCAAAGTCGCCTTCCACTTCCCGGCCCACGCCGTAACCATCTGCCGGCCGCTCCTGCGCTGGAACGTCCGCAGCCCGGTGATAACGATCTCCCGCAACGCGATCAGATGTACGAGCCAGATATTGAACCAGGCCTGGGACGCACCCCACCCGAACGCTCCCCAGTAGAACGCGCTCAGGACCAGCAGCTTGTCTGCAAGCGGGTCGAGGAAGCGCCCGAGATCAGTATGACTGTCATACTTGCGGGCGAAGTAGCCGTCGAGCGAGTCTGTGATGCTGGCTGCCACGAACACCACAAGAGCCAGAACCGAGCCCGTCATCGTTCCGCGTGTGACAAACCACAGGAATACCGGCACGAGGAGCAGCCGGAAACTTGTCAGCACGTTAGGAATCGTCCACATGGTCAGCTGTCGAACTCGGTGCGCGCCTGAAGTGCGCGTGAGATGGTGTGCTCATCCGAGAATTCCAGGTCGCCGCCCATAGGGATACCCCGGGCCAGTCTCGTCACCCGCACACCCTTCGGCTGGGCGAGACGTGCCAGGTAGAGTGCTGTGGTATCCCCATCCAGCGTGGCGTTATTCGCCAGGATCAACTCCTCCACATCCCCCTCATCGATCCTGGCAAGAAGGGCGTCGATCGAAAGATCCTCCGGCCCCACCCCTTCGAGCGGGTTTATCGAACCGCCCAGAACGTGATAGCTGCCGTTGAAGGACCCTGAACGTTCTATCGCGAGCACGTCTGTAGGGGTCTCCACAACACAGATCACCGACTGCGATCGTCTGGGGTTCTCGCAGATCTTGCAGAGCCCGCCGCCTTCGGCAAGGTTGTTGCAGCGCGGGCAGAATGTTACCTCCCTGGCCACTTCCTCCAGAACATGAGCAAGACGCTGCGGCGCTTCCTCCCTAAACTTGAGGAGGTGGAAAACCAGGCGCTGGGCAGTCTTGCGTCCTATGCCCGGAAGCCGGGTCAGTTCCTCGATAAGGGCTTCGACTGCGTCTGGTAGAGAGCTCATCTCTGGATTATTTCTAAAGCCCGCCGAGCAGGCCGTCCAGGTTCAGACCGGGTGGCAGGATACCGCCCGCGGCCCCGGCCATGACCTCCTGTGCCTTCCTGGCGGCCTCCTCGTTGGCTCCGGCCACCGCGGCTACTATCAGGTCCTCGAGCATCTCGATGTCGTCATCGGCCAGGGCTTCCTTCCCTATCTTGATATCCACCAGCTCCCGCTGGCCGTTGACTGTCGCCCTGACCAGCCCGCCGGCCGCAGTTCCTTCGACGCGGATATTCTTCAGTTCCTCCTGTGCTCTGGCGATATCGGCCTGAAACTGCTGGATCTTCTTCAGAAAGCCTGCTTCAAACGGGTTGGTCATTACATCTGCCGCCTTTCGCTTTCCCGATCACTCCCCCTCACCACGATTCGAGAGGGTTGTCACATACCCGGTCGCCCGCCAGGACCATCCTCCAGCCGGGCGTTGAATGTCTCGACTATCTTCCTCAGGTTCGGGTCCTGCTCGCACAGGCGCTCCAGAAGCTCTTCGTTGATGTCGGTTGTTTTTCGGGCGCCCTTCCCGGCGCCCCGCCCCAAACGTTCATCCCCCTTAATGCACCGTACCCCGTATGCGTGTCCCAGTATCTCTCTGGTAATATCACGGATGATATCGAGGTGCCGGTTGACCATGTTTATATGAAAGTTGTGGTTCTCCCCCCTGAAGGCCAGAATGAGCTTGTTCTCCTCGATACCTTTGAGTTCCGCTTCGGCCAGGAATGCGCCCAGGGCAACTTTACGCCGGCGCACCTCTTCAATAATGTCATTCCAGTGCCTGCCGACCTCGGCCACCTGCACCGTCGTTTCATCGGCTCTTCCCCCTTTTCCCCGGTACCCTCCCCGCCGTCCGGACGGCTTCTTCTCCATTTCCGCCTCATAGACATCCATCGGCGGTAAGTCAGAACCGGTGACAGGCCCCGCTGCAGCCGGAGCCGAAGCAGGTGATTGATTTCCGGGCTGATCCGGAGTATCGGAAGGAGCCTGACCATCCGGACGATCCGGCTGCCCGGCAGGGGCCTTGGGAGCCTCAGATGACTGAGAAATCTCAGACTGAGCAGAAGCAGTTGAGACCGGAGGGGCCTGAGAAGCCGGACCAGCGGCTGACAGCGATTCCTCGATACGGTCGAGCAGCCGGGCGAGGTCCACAGACCGGTCCATGCGGGCCAACCGCAGGAAGGCGGCTTCCAGCGCTATCCACGGCTGCGGGCTGTCCCGAAGGGACTGGGCGGCCTGGCTGACCAGCTCGAGCCGCCGCAGGTAATCATCCAGGCTGAAGAGTCCGCAGCTTTCCAGGTACTCTTTCCTCTCCTTCTCCAGGAGGTCCTCCAGCGCCGCTTCCCCCCCGATGGTGGCTGCGATCAGGTAGCGGAGGTGCTCCCCATAGCCCAGCATGAACTCACGCGGGTCCTGCCCCTCCTCTATCAGGGATGCGGCCAGGTGCATGGCACCCGCTGAATCCCTCTCGGCTGAGAGCCGTGTCAGCTCGAAGAAGCGGTCGGAGTCAACCACCCCCAGCACCTCGCGCACCGCCTCCAGCGTAACCTCCTGACCTGCGAATGAGCGGACCTGGTCAAGCATGCTCTCGGCATCCCTCAACGCACCCTCGGCCTTGCCCGCAATCATATGCAGCGCTTCATCCTCGGCTCTGATTCCCTCCTTCTCCGCTATCATCTTCAGAGTGTCGGTTATCGCTCCGATCCCGATGCGCCGGAAATCGTAGCGCTGCACCCTGCTCATGATCGTGGGAAGAACTTTAGAGGGCTGGGTGGTGGCAAAGACGAACACGACGTGGCTGGGGGGTTCCTCCAGGGTCTTCAACAGCGCGTTGAAGGCCTCGGTGGTGAGCATATGGACCTCGTCGATTACATATACCTTGAAGCGTCCCTCGAACGAGGCGTACTTCACGGTCTCCCGCAGCTCCCTTATCTGATCGATGCCGCGATTGCTGGCGCCGTCGATCTCCATCACGTCCACGCTCGTGCCCCGTGCGATAGCCTGGCAGCTCTCGCACTCACTGCACGGTTCGGCGACCATGGTATCCGAGGAGCGGCAGTTCAGCGCTTTGGCGAGCAGACGGGCGACGGTCGTCTTCCCCGTGCCCCGCGGGCCGGCGAAGAGGTATGCGTGCGCGATCTGCCCTGTCTTCAGGGCATTCTGCAGCGTCTGCGTAATGTGCTCCTGGCCCACTACCTCTGCGAAGGTCTGCGGGCGGTACTTCCTGGCGGTTACTTCGTAGGGCTTCTGGTCCATAAGCAGGTATCGTATCCTGAATTTACGGGTCCGTACACCCGCCTTCGAAAGCCGTCTCCCGATGACCTCGCGGCAGCCGGCTCCGACAGGCTCCTAGCCTCCCATCTGGCACGGCCCCAGACCTGTGACCGGTTTCCTTTAAGTTTCTGGCGGAGAGGGTGGGATTGACTCGCGTTCGGCTTCGCCTTAGCTCGCGATCCCGGCGCCCCGCCATTTAATTTTCTGGCGGAGAGGGTGGGATTGACTCGCGTTCGGCTTCGCCTCAGCTCGCGATCCCGGCCTTGCCGCTTGTTTTCCGGTCGATAGCAAGGGATTGACTCGCTTTCGGCTCCGCCTCATGCTCGCGATCCCGGCGCCCCGCCACTTGAGTTTCTGGCGGAGAGGGTGGGATT
>JAGLTZ010000074.1 GCA_023135015.1 Candidatus Latescibacterota bacterium | reverse complement strand
CGATCTGCATGCCTCCAGAGAGCGCGTTCGGCCAGCTGACAAGCAGTAAGAACGTAGTAATCCTCCCCTTCATCGCCTCCAGCTCGGATACTTCTCTGGCCGCTGATCTGTACGAGAACTTCCTGCTCGGGGTCCGCAGGCCGCGGTCTGGGGCGATCGTGATACAGACCGATACCGAGGACGATCTGACGCAGCGGGATATCGCCGGGATATTGAGCGAAACAACATCCATGGGATCCTACGCGAACCGGACAGGTGCGGCTTTTCTTCTCTGCGGTGCGGTCAAACGGCTGCACGAGGGTAAAGTCCAGGTTACACTGGCCCTCTACGGAACAGATGACAATATGATGCTGGCCACAGACTCGCATGTTTTCCAGGACGCAAACCAGGCGCGAACCGGCATGCCTGAGATGGCCCGCGATAATACGCACCCCCGCTATTTCACACCCTCCGACACTCCTATCATCTATTCGATGATCGTACCTGGTGCCGGCCAGCTCATCATGGGTGAAACGGTACACGCGGTCGCCAGTGTCGGATTACTGGTCGCAGCAGTTACACTCAGCCCGACGGGATCACCCGAGGATCAAGCATGGCGCAGGAAACAGCTACGGAAAAACAAGACTTCTTATATCGCTTTGGCCTGGGTTTGCAATGTTCTCGACACGGTGGTTTTATGCCAGCGCAGGCTCGGGGGAGTCGACGCGCGGCCGTTCTTCTCCATTGTCGAATCCGCCTCCGATGACCCGGAAGGGTCATCCAGGTCCCTCTTTGGAATAAGACTGCGTTGGTGATTCAGAAATCTGGTGAAACGCGACAGTTGAGCCTTCGCTGATGAGAGCCTATGAGAACAGTCGTTTCCGCATGAAAACATTTAGTGCCCCGAGTCAGAGGTCCGTTAATGAACCGAGGGCACCGATACGCCGCTCTGGCAAGGCGCGTCGACGAGGAATAGCAGGGCTATTGCGAGGAGAGGCAACACGGCCAGGGCGGATGGAGCGGTGTCTGAATTCTGACGGATTTCTGATTCGGGGCATTATAGCCACCCTGGCAGTGACGATTCTGGTATTCACGGACATTTTGGCCGCCACGACTGCCCTCGCGCAGGAAGAAAGGATTGTCGAAGGGCAGCAGATCTACGAAACCCGCTGGGAGGGGATCAGCGACGGGTTGTTCGGTGCGGTAGGATCGATCGATGTACGGTACAGCCGCAACACAGTACCCCGAACGGACGGTTCAACAGACTGGGCCGCGACGGCCTGGCGCGGCGAAAGGGTCAGCGGGCAGTTCGTGCTCTGGACAAAAACAGGCACGGAACAGGTAAGGCTGTCGGTCACACGCCCGGTCAGCCGCTCAGGTGAGGAGATACCGCCATCATCCATCCGGCCCTGTTTCGTGAGCTACGTGCTGGGAGACGGAGATCTGCACGGTGACGTGCTCGACCCGGTCGAGCGTCTGGACATTCCCCCGCAATCCGTCCAACCGATCTGGCTGTCAATAGATGTGCCGGCAGGCATCAGACCGGGTACCTATGAAGGCGGGTTGACGGTGAGGGCCGCGGGCACCACACCCCTCACTTTCAACATATCGATCGAGGTTCTGCCCAACACCCTCCCCCCGCCAAGGCAATGGTCGTTCCACCTGGACCTGTGGCAGAATCCATGGGCTGTGGCACGCTACCACAGGGTAAGACCGTGGTCGGAGGAACACTGGTCGCTGTTGAGACCGCATCTGGAGATGCTGGCGCAGATCGGGCAGAAGTGTCTCACTACCACTATCGTCAACCGACCCTGGAACGGGCAGACCTTCGATCCCTACAGCACAATGGTCAGATGGAGGCGCGAGGACGACGGTGGCTGGTCGTTCGACTACTCGCTCTTTGACGAATACGTCCGTTTCGGCGCCGAATGCGGTCTGGACGGAGCTATCAACTGTTACTCGATGGTGCCCTGGGGCTACCGCTTCTACTACCACGACGCCCGAACGGGCGATCTGGAGTGGATCGAGGCACGGCCCGGCTCCGAGCAGTACAGCGATATGTGGACCGCTTTTCTATCCAGCTTTTCGACACATCTGAGGCAACTCGGATGGTTCGAACGTATTGTAATCGCCATGGACGAGCGCTCCGTGGAGGACATGCTCCAGGTCGTCTCACTCGTACGCGAAGTTGATCCGGAGCTCAAGCTGGCTCTTGCGGGCGGCGACCACCAGGAGCTGTACGATGCGGTCCACGACTACTGTTTCTACATAGGGAACCGCATAGAGCCGGAACTGATGGCCAGCCGCAGGCGGCTGGGTCATATCTCGACCTTCTATGTGTGCTGCAACCCGCCGAGGCCCAACACATTCACCTTCAGCCCACCCCCCGAATCGGCGTGGCTCGGCTGGTTCGCGGCTGCAAACCACTACGACGGCATGCTGAGGTGGGCTGCCATCAGCTGGACACGTGATCCGCTCGAGGACACCAGCTTCGGCAACTGGCCTGCGGGGGACTGCTTCCTTCACTATCCGGGCCCTCGCAGCTCAATCCGCTTCGAAAGGCTGCGCGAGGGGATTCAGGACTACGAGAAGATCCTCATCCTGCGCACCTTCCTGGAGGCTAGAGGGTCCTCAGGCATCAGAGGTATCGATCTGCTCGACGAGGCACTCTCCCCTTTCAGATACCCCGACCCGGGTGACGACGAAGCACTGGCGGGGAACCTGGCCAGGGCCAAACGCATACTGGAAGAGCTTTCACTGCAGATTAGCAAGCAGGCCCGCTAGCATCAGAAGCAGGATAATTCCGGCAACAACCGACAGCAGCCGCCGGTCCCTGCCGTGCAGCGCCTCGTATCCAACCCAGAGGGCCGAAACTACCGGTATGCAAAGCAGCAGGAGAATGCCCGCTTTCAGCACGGCCTCTGCGGGGCTCCAGCCTGCCAGGGGAAACAGCAGACCTATAAGCATCAGAATGAGCGCGCCCGAATATCCATACCGGTAAACCACAGAAAGTCCAGAAGTCAGCCGGGATTCGGGGACCTTTGCGGTGGCGGGCCTATTCATACCGGGCCTGTTCATGCAAATACCCCCCAACTCATCCTGATAGCCACGATGATAAGAACGAACACGAAGGCCCTGCGCAGCCCTCCGGCTTCTATCTTCACAGCTAACCGCGGACCCAGCCGGGCACCAATCAGAACGCCAAGAACCAGCGGCGCGGCCAACTCGAGAATCAGTTCGCCCCGCACGTAGTAAGCGATACAGCCGACAGCCGCTGTCAGGCCCATCATGAAAGTGCTGGTCGAGGTCGAACGGTGAATTGGCGCGCCGAGCAGAAGATTCAGGATGGGGACCTTGAGGACCCCCCCACCCACACCCAAGGTGCCCGAGATACAGCCGGCGGCACCCGAACCGATAAGCGCAATCGAGGTGGCCTGAAACTGATCTGTATCGTGTTGTGCCGGCCTTACCTTCTTCCCCATCCACATATTCGCGGCGGTATACAGAAGCAGCAGGCTGAAAAGCACGAAAATGGTGTCTTCGGGCACGAAGCCTGCCGCGATGCTGCCGATAATCGCGCCCACAATTGTCGTCAGCTCCAGGGTGAGACCGACCCGAACCAGCGGCAATCCCCGCTTCATATAACCAGCGCTTGAGGATATGGATGTAGCGACGACACCCACCAGGCTCGCCGCGACTGCGAAGTGGGCCGGCACCTTGAGAAGCAGGATGAGAACGGGAACGATCAGTATCCCGCCCCCCAGTCCGAGGACCGCCCCCAGCTACCCCGCGCAAAAACCGGTGAGTACGTAATGGAAAGCGCTGAGCCCTACAGGCTCGATCATCAGGTTCCACCAGCCGGAATCATCGGATATTCCACCCTTCCCGTTGCCTGCTCCCACGCCGCGCGGGCGTGTACAGATGTTGTATCCAGGATAGGCACACCTGCCGACCCTCCCCGGGTCAGCAGCTCCAGCTCGGTACAGCCTAAAAGTACCGCATCGGCTCCGGCATCCAACAGGTGCTTTCCGATCTCCGAGAAGGCGGAAACGCTCTCGGGTAGCACCTCCCCACGCACCAGTTCTTCATAGATGATGCGGTGAATGATTTCCTGTTCCTGCTCGGAGGGGATAACTACCTCCAGCCCCCGTTCTGCCATGGCATCCGCATAAAACCCATCCGACATTGTAAACCTGGTACCGGTCAGACCCAGCCGCTTATAGCCCACCTCATCAGCAGCCCTGGCAACAGCGTCGAAAATGCTCAGGAGCGGCCGCGAGAACCTCAGTTGGGGCACAACCTTATGAATGGTATTGGTCGCTATCAGCAGAAAATCCGCTCCCGCCGCCGTCAATGCATCCCCTTCCGCCTGGACAAGATCCCTGACTCTGTCCCAGTCATCTTCGTGTGAAGCATTACTTATTAGCTGGAAGGGTATGCTGCCTATCAAGATGTGTGGATAAGTATGCTCTCCGGTCGCCTCGTAGTGGAGCCGTACCATCGCCTGGTAATACGTCACGGTCGACTGGGGGCTCATGCCACCAATAATGCCCACACAACGGGCCGGAACTGTCGGCTGATCCACAGAATGAACTCCTCTCACCCCTTGATATTCCCCAGGGGACGCAGCTTAGCCACTTTTCTGGTAATGCCCGCGCTGTCTACGACATTGACCACGTCTGTGACGTCTTTATAGGCATCGCTGGCTTCTTCGGCCAGCACCGATCGAGATTCGGCCCTCACGTAAATCCCCCTGTCAGCCAGCTCCCTGTCGATCTGCCTGCCCTTCATCTCCCTCTTGGCCTGACGCCTCGATTTCACCCGGCCGGCCCCGTGACACGTACTTCCCCAGCTCTCCTCCATTGCTCTGTCGGTCCCGACAAGGATGTATGA
>JAGLTZ010000073.1 GCA_023135015.1 Candidatus Latescibacterota bacterium | reverse complement strand
GGACAATCCACGTGCGCATAATGACGAGCGTCGGTCTGGTACTCGATGTGCGCGGTAGCAATCGTTATTCCCCGTGCCTTCTCCTCGGGTGCCTTGTCGATCTCGTCGAATGAGATGAAGTCCGCCAGACCGCGCTTGTTCTGCACCTCCGTGATGGCTGCCGTGAGCGTTGTCTTGCCGTGGTCCACGTGGCCGATCGTTCCCACGTTCACGTGAGGCTTCGTGCGCTCAAATTTCTCCTTAGCCATGACTTACTCTCTTCTTTCGGTCCGGGTCACAGACTGACGCCGGCGGTATGGTTGATGATTTCCTCCCAAATGCTCTTCGGAACCTGCTCATAATGATCAAACTGCATGGTGTAGACTGCACGCCCCTGGGTCATTGACCGCAGGTCTGTGGCGTAGCCGAATAATTCCGCGAGGGGCACCTCCCCGTCGATGACCTGGGCCTCACCGCGGTTCCTCACGTTCTTCACCTTGCCGCGCCTGCCGGTCAGGTCGCCGATTACATCTCCCATATACTCCTCGGGGGTCACCACCTCGATCTGCATAACCGGCTCCAGAAGAACCGGCCCAGCCTTCCGGGCGGCATCCTTCAACCCCTTTGAGGCGGCGATCTTGAAAGCCATCTCGCTGGAGTCGACATCGTGGTATGATCCGTCGAGAAGGGTCACCTCGATATCTTCGAGCTGATAGCCGGCCAGAACACCGTTGCGCATCGCCTCTCTCACACCCTGATGAACGGCGGGGATGTATTCCTTCGGGATTCTGCCCCCAACCACTTCGTTCTCGAAGACGAGCCCGCCTCCCGGCATCCCGGGCCCTATCCTCATTTTTATATGGGCGTATTGGCCGCGGCCACCGGTCTGGCGCACGTGGCGGGTCTCCTCCTCGACCACCTTTGTAATGGACTCGCGGTAGGCCACCTGAGGGCGTCCGACGTGAGCCTCAACCTTGAACTCGCGGAGCAGACGATCCACCAATACCTCCAGGTGGAGTTCCCCCATCCCGTGGATCAGTGTCTGCCCGGTCTCGGGATCGCCCAGAACCTGGAAGGTCGGGTCCTCCTCGGCCAGTTTACCGAGGCTGCTGTGCAGACGTTCTTCGTCGGCCTGTGATTTCGGCTCGATCATGACCGAAATGACAGGTTTGGGGAAGTTCATGCTCTCCAGCAGTATCGGCTCCTTCTCATCGCAGAGTGTGTCGCCCGTTCTGGTACTTCTCATACCCACTGCTGCACCGATCTCACCCGCATAGATGCAATCCAGCTCTTCCCGCTTGTTGGCATGCATCTGGAGTATTCTCCCCAGCCGCTCCTTTCTGTGAGAGCGGGGATTGTAGATATACGAACCTGCCTTCAACGCACCCGAGTAGACCCGGAAGTAGGTCAGCTTCCCCACGTATGGATCGGTGACAATCTTGAAGGCCAGCGCGCTGAAGGGATCATCGTCGTCGGCTCTTCGGCTGATCCGCTCGTGCTCGTGTTCCGGCACGACACCCTCTACAGAGGGAATATCGAGCGGCGAAGGCAGATAATCGACCACCCCGTCCAGCAGCTTCTGCACACCCTTGTTCTTGTAGGAGGAGCCGCAGAAAACCGGCACCAAGTTCCCGTCGAGAGTGGCCTGCCTTATCGCAGCCTTTACCTCGTGTCCCTCAATCGGCTGATCCTCGAGGAACTTCTCCAGAAGCGTGTCATTGTATTCGGCAACCCCTTCAAGAATCTGCTGGCGGAAATCGTGCGCCTGATCGAGGTGACTGTCTGGGATATCCGCCTCTTCCACCTTCACACCCTGGCTTGCCTCGTCGTAGAAGAAGGCCCTGTGATTGATCAAATCAATTATCCCGGTGAACATCTCACCGGAGCCGACCGGGAGCTGTACCGGAAGGATCGGGGCCCTCAGTCGGTCCTTCATCATCTCTAGAACCTCGAGAAAATCCGCGCCCATGCGGTCCATCTTGTTTACATAGGCGATACGCGGAACCTTGTAGCGGTCCGCCTGGCGCCAGACCGTTTCCGACTGCGGCTCTACGCCGCCAACAGCGCAGAATACGGCTATTGCGCCATCGAGCACCCTCAGGGACCGTTCAACCTCAACAGTGAAGTCAACGTGCCCGGGAGTGTCGATGATGTTGATCCGGTGGTCTTTCCAATAAGTCGTGGTGGAGGCTGAGGTTATCGTTATCCCCCGCTCCTTCTCCTGCTCCATCCAGTCCATCGTAGCGGCACCCTCATCCACCTCGCCGATCCGGTGCACGCGTCCCGTGTAAAACAGGATACGCTCGGTGGTCGTGGTCTTGCCGGCATCGATGTGGGCCATGATGCCGA
>JAGLTZ010000072.1 GCA_023135015.1 Candidatus Latescibacterota bacterium | reverse complement strand
GCCGGGGCCGATCTCCAGCACCGTCCACCCCTCCGGTTCAAGCGCATCCACAATCCGATTCGCGATCGCTTGATCGTGCAGGAAGTGCTGCCCCAGCGAGGGCTGAGAGCGGCGAGGCATATTCAACAGTCCTCTGACGACCCTGCGTCTCTACCCGGCAGTGATAAGTCCAGCACGCGGCAGGCATTGGCGGTCATGCGCTCGGAAAGATCCTCCACGCTCATTCCCAGCGCTTCTGCTATCGCCCGGGCCGTATGAACGATGAAGGCGGGTTCATTTCGCCTGCCGCGATGCGGTAGAGGGCTCAGAAACGGGCTGTCGGTCTCAAGGACCAGGCGATCGATATCCCACGCCGTCACCATCCCCGGAAGATCGCTCGAAGGAAAAGTGAAGATGCCACCCAGACCAAGGTAATGACCACGGTCGATTGCCCACCGGCCGAACTCCTCGTCTCCGACGAAGCAGTGTAGTATAGCCGTGACTTCTGAATCGTACTCTTCGAGCATCTCGCGCAGCTCGGGACCGGCACTGCGGTTGTGCAGGACGATCGGAAGGCCCGCTTCGCGGGCCATTACAAAGTGGGCTTGCAGACTGGCCCGTTGCGCCTCCTCCGTTTCGCGGCCTCGGTAGAAATCAAGTCCAGTTTCCCCGACCGCCACCACTTTAGGGTGTCCGGTGAGTAACCGCAGCTCTGATACTGCCTCTTCCGGATCTACCGCAAAGACCTCTACATCATGAGGGTGGAAGCCGACGGCCGCCCAGCACTGCTCATACCTTTCAGCCAGGGCTATGCAGTCCCGGCTGGTTTCAACCGTGGTCCCTAGGTTAAGAATCGCCGACACCCCGGACTCAACGGCCCTTCTGACCACATCATCCCTGTCGCTGTCGAAATCTGACCAGAAGAGGTGGCAGTGGGTATCGACGGCTATCAATCCCTCAGATCCTCTGGAAGTTCGATACGCGGAAACAGGCTCTCACCGCCTGGAATGGAAGAGCCCGGCTCAAGAACACCCCACGCCGTCAGCGACTCATAATCTCCACCGGTCATGTCGGGGTAGAACCCGAGCTGTTCCATCAGCCGTACTGTCTTTTCCGGCATAACCGGGTAGAGAAGCACTCCCGCCAGCCGGAGCGACTCCACTGCGGTGTAGAGCGTCGTATCGAGAAGACTCTTCTTCTGTTCATCCTTGGCAAGCTGCCACGGCTCACGCATCTCCAGATAACGGTTCGTCGCCCTAACCAGCTCCATCACTTCGTCCACAGCACGGTTGATCTGCAGCGCTTCAACGGCTGCGGGCACATTCACGACCGCCTTGGAGGCTATTGCCTTCATCTCCACCTCGAGTTTCTCATCCCCATCAGCGGGCTGGCCGAGAACCCCGTCCCTGTACCGAAGAATCATCTTTGTCACCCTGCTGAGGGCGTTTCCGAGATCGTTGGCGAGCTCACTGTTGTAGCGCTGCACCATATCAACTTCGTTGAAGGAGCGATCCTGGCCCACCGTCATCTCCCTCATCAGGAAATAACGGAAGGCGTCCACCCCGTACTGCTCGGCCAGGTCCAGCGGCTTGACCACATTACCCCGGCTCTTCGACATCTTCTCCTCTTCAACCAGCCACCAGCCGTGGGCCGCAATCCTCTTTGGCAGCTCAAGTCCAGCAGCCTTCAGCATTGTCGGCCAGTACACGCAGTGGGTGGTGATGATGTCTTTGCCGATCAGGTGCAGGTCTGCCGGCCACCATTTATCCTCACCGTTCGGCCCGGAAATCTCTTCTACCGCGCTGACATAGTTCAGGAGGGCATCGAACCATACATAGGTCACGTATTCGTGGTCGAACGGAAGCGGGATACCCCATATCAGTCGGCTCTTCGGACGACTAACGCACAGATCCTCAAGACCCCGGCGCAGGAATCCGAGCACTTCGTTTCTGCGTGTCTCTGGAAAGATGAAATCGGGATTCGCCTCGATGTGCTCTATGAGCCAATCTCCGTACGAACCCATCCTGAAGAAGTAATTCTCCTCCTCGAGTTCTATGACCTCCCTGCCGCACTCGGGGCAGTTCCCGTCGACGAGGTCCTTTTCGGTCCAGAAACGCTCGTCCGGGATACAGTACCACCCCTGGTAGGAGGAGGAGTATATCTCTCCGGCATCCCACAGTCTCTGCAGGATCTCATGCACGTAGGCTATATGGTTGTCATCGGTCGTCCGGATAAACCGATCGTAACGGATCCCCAACCTATCCCAGAGATCTTTAAAGTTTCCCACCATGCTGTCGCAGTACGCCTTCGGCTCCATGCAGGCGGCCTCGGCCGCCTGCTGAACCTTCAGCCCGTGTTCATCGGTCCCGGTGAGGAAATAAGCCTGCCTTCCGAACAGGCGGTGGTAGCGGGTGAGCACATCCGCCAGGATTGTCGTATAGGCATGCCCGATATGGGGGGTACCGTTGACGTAATAGATCGGCGTCGTAACGTAAAATCGATCAGGTGCGGGTGCGTCCACAGAACAAGACCAGATGTGACGGGTGATTAATGTATGCCTAGCGGTATCAGGGCATCGAACAGTGTTGCGTAAATCAAGGCCAGATTGACATTGCTGTCAACCTCGCCGCAGGCATCGGTAACCGCCTCAAGCGCTTGAAGGCCTGCTCCGTCGGGGGCGCGTCGGCCCACATCGCGAAGCATGTCGGCCCTGTCGGGATTCATCAGGGCTACCTTCCCCCCGCTCTGTACCACTGCCACATCGCGAGCCAGGCTGAGCAATTCCTCCAGCACACTGCGAGCTTCTGTCAGCATCACTCCGCTAGTCTTGAAGGTGTACCCTGCCGCCCACGCAAGCGCCTCCCGATTGCGACCCTCTACAGCCCACGAAAGCAGCCGGACGGCCTCTTCCCTTCCCGGCACCCCACCTTCTGCGATGCAGATCGCCCTCTTCAGGCTTCCCCTGGCCAGCTGCGCCACATTCATCTCATCCCCGGAGGCGATCCCATGCTCCCTCAAATAGTAAGAGATCTCCTCGGCCTTCAGCGGCCTGAAATGCACGATGCGACTGCGGGATCGCACAGTCGGCAGCAGGGCATTGGGTCTGTGGGTTGTCAGTATGAAGATCGTGTGTGGTGGAGGTTCCTCCATCGATTTCAGCAGCGCGTTCTGGGCCTCCTCAGTCATCCGTTCCGATTCTCTGAATATAACGACCCGCTTGCCGCCCTCCACCGGAGCGTAGGCCAGCTGCGGGATTATCTCACGTACATCGGCAATGCCTATGGAAAGGCTGCCGGTAGATATCTCCGGATCCCGGTAAGGATTATCAGCTTTGAATGCCAGCACATCGGTAGGGTCAGCGGGATCTCCCTTCTTACCTCCGCGAGGTCTCGGCAGCGGCATTCTCACTATCACATCGGGGTGGCTGTAGCGGCCAATCCTGCTGCAGGCGGAACAGATTCCGCAGCCCCTCAGGGCGCGGATACCGGAGTGCGGCTCGGAAGAACTTGATCCTGCTGCCTCAAAAAGATCGGGCCCCTCCTCTCCCGCACCGCTCTGGCAGTTGAGCGATTGTGCCAGAGCCAGTGCAGCCTCCTCCTTACCCACACCGTGTGGGCCCACGAAAAGATATGCGGGGGGCAGCTCCCCGCTCGAAAGAGTTCTTTCCAGCAGTGCCAGTGCCCTCTCTTGGTTCAGCAGCGGTCCCGCGCTCACCTTCTTCCCCCAAGCCACGGCAGAGGATCCTGAGCGGATCCATCCTCGTAGATACTGAATCGCAGCAGGTGCCCGTCCGGCTCATCCCCAACCGGTCTGAGCGCCAGACCTACCTCCCCCATCACAAAACCACTCGCCACCGGTTCCCCGGTCTGTACCTGGAGGTTCACGGCATTTGTATAGACCGTCGCAAAGGCATCCCCGTGGTCGAGGACGATAACGGTTCCCATGTATGCATACCAGCCGACGTGAAGCACTTCCGCATTGTGGACCGAGATGATCTCAGTATTCGGACCTGGAGCCATTATATCGATGCCGGGCGAAGAGGTCGTGGTGTTGTCCCGACCCCTGAGGCGTCCAAAAGTCCTCACAACTTCTCCCAGCCCACGGGGGCTGTATAGCGGCCACGGAAGTCGCCCGCGCATTTCAGCGAAGCCACCAAGCTCTATATTTATCGACCTGCCCGCCTCCCTCAGACGTTGCTGGATCCTCTGCAACTCCCTGATCAATTCTGCGAGTCTGTTTTCAGACTCCTGTATGTATAGGGCCACCTGCTGCCGGTCCAGGGCGATACGGTCGAGGATCTGCTCCGTCTCAGCCCTCTTCTGGTCAAGGTTCTGCCTCGCCCGGTGCTGCGCCTGCCGGCTCTGCTGCAGAGAATCAAGCGTTCGTGTGATCTCTGTTCTCTTCTCCATGCTCCGGTCACGCGCCACGGCCAGCCGCTCGACATCCTGGCGCTGCCTGGTCGCGACTACAGTAATCCCTTTAAGCCGGCGTACGGCATCGGTGAATGTCTGGCTTCCGAGAATGATTTCGAGCCCCTTGCTCCCGCCCCTTTTATACAACCCGACCACATAGGAGGAGACCGCCCCCTGCAGCATCTCAATCTCCTTGTTCAGTGAAGCGATCTCTGATCTGAGTTCGGAGGCTTCGGCCCCCAGACGTCGAATGTCACGGCTGTATGCGTTGATTAGCTGTTCGGCCTTTGCAATCTGGGTGCCCAGCGCGTTGAGATACGCGGACTGCTGGCTTTCATCCTCTGACAGCTGCCTGGCTCTCTCCTCAGCCGCCTCTATCTCATTCTCGAGCTGAGCGATGCGTTCGTTCAGCTCCGTGATGGTCGAAGGCTGCTGTGAGTGAACCGAAGGCGGAATAACAAGCGTCAACAGCAATGCTACACAGGCCACAGCCGGGCCAGTTATTAGCAGCGTGCTTAATGTGCGCCGCACAAACAACCCGGCAGATTGCTCACCAGCTACTGCCTGGTTCGCGATCCAAAGAACGGATTGACGCCGAGATTGCACAAAAGGGACGGTTCCGGACTGAAACACGCTAGACCTCAAGGAACTGTCTCAAGCTTAGCTGGCTGCCGATTCCTCCCAGCACAGCTCCCATGACCAGGACGGCTCCGCTGACCGAAAGCGGAAGGAACATGATGTCGCCGAGTCCCGGGGAGACATAGCCATAAAGTGAGTAGAGAATCACCAGCGCAACGGCTGCACCCACAACACCCTGGAATGTTCCTTCCACGAGGAATGGAAGTTTCACAAAGGCGTCTGTCGCCCCCACCAGCTTCATGATTTCCACAGCATCGCGGCGCGCCCATACGGTGAGCTTGACCGTGTTGCTGATAACGAAGACACTGGCAAGACTCACAACCAGGCCGATCAGAATGCTCACCGCCGAAAGGGCCATTATAAGGCGATCGAAACGTTCCACCCAGCCCTGACCGTAAATCACTTCATCGACCCCTTCCATCGGGGTAATCTTCTCCGCAATCGCTGCGGAGCCTTCGGCGGTGCGCTGGTCCCCGGTGAGGACAATGAGCAGTGAAGCAGGAAGCGGGTTCCCTTCCAGCAGGGAGAGGAGAGTATCTCCGAAGTCCGCAACGAATCTTGCCCGGGCCTGCTCCTTTGAGATATATCGCACCTCCTGCACTCCCGGAATCATTGCAACCTCGGCACTCAACCGCGAGAGTGCCTGGCCCCTTACCCCTTCCTCCAAATAGGCTTCCACATCCACCTTTGCGCGCAGTTCCTGCACGACGCCCTGCACGTTATAGGTAACCAGAAGGAAGAGTCCGAAGACCATGAGTGAAAGACCTATGGTCCCGACCGAAACAGTTGTCATCAGAGGGACCCGCCGGATGGAACGAAATGCCTCTGCAACGGCGTATCCTACCTTCATGCGTCCTCCCCGGGCACCAGCTCGTCCAATCTGCCCTCATGGATGTGGAGACGCCTGGCTGGCAGCTTCTCTATAAGAGCCACATTGTGAGTTGCCACAAGCACAGCCGTGCCCTGCCGGTTGATCTGCTGGAAGAGTTCCACGATCTCTCTGCCCGCCTCCTGCGCGAGGTTTCCGGTCGGTTCGTCGGCCAGCAGCAGACGCGGGGCGTTGGCGACCGCGCGGGCTATCGCCACGCGCTGCTGCTCACCGC
>JAGLTZ010000071.1 GCA_023135015.1 Candidatus Latescibacterota bacterium | reverse complement strand
AACGTGATCGACCAGCGGGTCCTTAACGGCGATCACGGATGCTACCTCCTCCCAGTTCAACCGACGACCGGATATGCCGAGTCCGCTCTGACGGAGCCGTGGGCCTGCGTCATAGCCGCCTACGGGTTGACTTATCGAACTCGTCTCAAACCTGGTGGCACGACCTGGATCATCGGCGAAGGCGCCACCGGTGAGCAGACCTACACGATCAGCAGGGGTTTCGACGATGTATCGCACCCAGACCGCCTGCTGCTGACCGATGTCCCGGCAGACTTCTCTTCCTGGTTGAAGCAGCGCGCGGAGCAGCTGGGAGTGGAGGCACTTGAAGTCGACGACATCACCTCACCACCGGTCACGGAGGTGGACGATATCGTGCTGCTGGGCGCAGATCCCGACATCATTGAAACGGTCAGCCCGGGGCTTGCGGACTTCGGGGTACTGGCTGTTATCTCTGACCGACCGCCGGAGCGGCAAGTCGCAATGGATGTGGGCCGTGTGCACTACAATCGCCGGATTTACATTGGCGGGGCCGGTCCCGATATCGCCCGCGCCTACAGCGACATCCCGGTCCGCTCCCGGCTCAAGGCGGGAGGCCGCGCATTATTCATCGGCGCCGGCGGCCCTATAGGTAGGATGCACGTGCAGCGTGCGATCCAGATATCCGATGGTCCCGCCATAATAATCTGTACCGACATCAGCGGCCCGCGACTTGCCGACCTGTACGAGACGATGGCCGCTGAGGCGGAATCGAAAGGCATCAACTTCATCTGTCTTAACCCGACGGACCGCGAGGGCTACGAGTCGGGGATGGCTCCATTCAGAGAGCCGGGATTCGACGATATCGTAGTTCTGGCTCCTGACCTATCTGTAATCGCCGATGCGCTGACCCGTCTCGCTCCGGAAGGTGTCATGAATGTCTTCGCAGGTGTGGCTCGCGGCACAATGGTTCCTGTCGATCTGAGTGACATCTACCTGAAGGGCACCCGGATAATCGGACACTCGGCCTCCACCATCGAAGACCTGCGCACAATGTTGGATCAGGCCGAATCGGGGGAACTCTCACCCAACCGCTCTGTGGCCGCGATCGGCTCCCTCGAGGCCGCATGGGACGGCCTGCAGGCGGTGCAGGATGCGCTTCTGCCGGGCAAGGTCGTCATCTACCCTCAGATAAGGGAAATGCCGCTTACGCCCCTGCGCGACCTGGAAGAGAAGCTGCCCGGCGTCCATGCCAGGTTGAACGACGGGCGTGAGTGGACGGTGGAGGCTGAAGAAGAGTTCCTGCAGTTGATGCTCCCGTAGGGAGGAACAGCATATGGATGGAGCACTCGAAAACAAGATCGCGATTGTCACCGGAGGCGCCCAGGGGCTCGGCGAAGCTGTCTGCCGGCGGCTGGCCCGGGAAGGAGCGGATGTCGTGGTCGCCGACGTGAACCGGAAAGGTGCAGAACAGGTCGCCGCCGATATCACGGCCGACACAGGGCGCCGCGCAATCGCTATCGAAGTGGACGTCTCCAACGAACCCCAGGTCGAGGCTCTCATGCAGCGGACCATCGAGGAATTCGGGCGCCTCGACATCCTGGTCTCCAACGCCGGCATTCTCATCGCCGGACCCGTGATAGAATTCCCCGCCGAAGACTGGCGGGCGGTGATGAACGTCAACCTCTTCGGCTACTTCCTCTGCGCCAGGCACGCGGCACGCGTGATGAAGGAGCAGCACAGCGGCGTGATCATCCAGGTCAACTCGAAATCAGGAAAGAAGGGCAGCTACAGGAACTCGGCCTATGCAGCCACAAAATTCGGTGGGATCGGGCTCACCCAGAGCCTGGCACTGGAGCTGGCCGAATACGGCGTGCGCGTCAACGCTGTCTGCCCCGGAAACCTGCTCGACTCGCCGCTGTGGGTCGACTCGCTCTATGCCCAGTATTCTCAACGGTGGGGGATCACGGAGGAGGAGGTGCGTCAGAAGTACATCGATCAGGTGCCGCTCGGGCGCGGCTGCACCTACGACGATGTAGCAAATGTGATCGTCTTCCTGGCATCCGACCAGGCGAGTTACATGACCGGCCAGGCGATCAACGTCACGGGCGGACAGGAAATGGGATGATGTCGACAGGATTTCTGGCCTTCGACCTCGGTGCCGAGAGCGGGCGGGCCCTGCTGGGCCGCCTGGATGGTGAGAGGCTGCAGCTCAAGGAGCTGCACCGCTTCACCAACGGACCGGTAGAGGTGGAAGGAAGCCTGCACTGGGACGCCCGCGGCATATGGAGGGAGATCAAGCAAGGTCTGTCAGCCGCAGCGGCGGCCTGCGGCGATGAGCTGGCAGGCATCGGCCTCGATACCTGGGGAGTCGACTTCGGGCTGCTGGATTCAGGCGACAACCTGCTGGAAGATCCCTACCACTACCGCGACAGCCGGACCGATGGCATGATGGAGGAGGCCTTCCGCAACGTTCCCCGCGCCGAGATCTTCGAACGCACAGGCGTCCAGTTCATGCAGCTGAACAGCCTCTTCCAGCTGCTGGCCATGGCCAGAGCCGACTCCCCCGCCCTGACCGCCGCAGATACCTTCCTCAACATGCCCGACCTCTTCAACTTCTGGCTCTGTGGTCGCAAATCAAACGAGTTCACGATCGCCACCACCACCCAGTGTTACGATCCGCGACAGGGTCAATGGGCTAGAGAAATGCTGGAATCTCTCGGCATACCCACCCGCATCTTCGGCGAGATTGTCTCACCCGGCACAGTGCTCGACCCCCTGCTCCTGTCGGTGGCGGATGAGACCGGCTGCCCGCGGGTTCCGGTGATCGCCCCCGCCACACACGACACCGGCTCCGCCGTGGCGGCGGTGCCGGCCGAGAGTGACGACTATATATACCTCAGCTCTGGCACCTGGTCGCTTATGGGAGTGGAGACGGACGAACCGGTTATCACTCCCAAAAGCCTGGAGTACGACTTCACAAACGAAGGGGGTGCCGGAGGCAAGATCCGCCTGCTCAAGAACATCATGGGATTATGGCTGGTGCAGGAGTGCCGCCGCGAATGGGCCCGCACGGGCCGGGAGCACTCATACGACGAAGTGACAGCCATGGCACTGGAGTCACCGGCCTTCGGCCCTCTTGTTGATCCCGGCGACAGCCGCTTCCTGCCCCCGGGCGACATGCCCGCACGCATCCAGGAGTTCTGCCGCCAGACAGGCCAGACCCCACCAGAGACGGAGGGCGGCATCATACGCTGCGCGCTGGAGAGCCTTGCGCTCGAGTACCGCTGGGTGGCCGAAAGGCTGGTGGAACTCACCGGAAGGCGGCTTCCGGTCGTACATATCATCGGCGGGGGTAGCCGCAACAGCTTGCTGAACCAGTTTACGGCCGACGCTACCGGCCGGCCAGTCTTCGCCGGGCCCGCAGAAGCCACGGCCATGGGAAACGTTCTGGTGCAGGCAGTGGCGCTAGGCCGGCTCGCCTCACTTGCCGATGGTCGCGCCCTCGTGCGTCGCTCGGTGGATGTGGAGGCATTCGAGCCGGGCGGTGACGCAGCCTGGGACGAGGCATACGAACGATACCTTGAGATCAAGAAGAGCCGGAAGATCAAAAAGAACTGAGAGATCAAAGAGATAATGGGAAACAAACTGACGGACCACGGGCTCAGCAGGGAGAAAGCCCTCGACCTGCTGCGCCAGATGTGGGAGATCCGGATGTTCGAGGACCGTGTCTACGACCTGCTGGGACGCAATATCATCAAGGGCGCCTCGCACCTCTA
>JAGLTZ010000070.1 GCA_023135015.1 Candidatus Latescibacterota bacterium | reverse complement strand
AGTATGTGCTCGTCCTCGTAGAGGATTTCCAGCTCGTCGGATACGGGCCGGATCAGATCTAGCATATGTTTCTCCTGCTCTTTGAAGGACCGGACGCTTGCTGCGGCGCGCCCATCACGTACCTCGACCACCATGCCCACTTCCGTCCGGTCCGCGGGACGGGCCGGTCGTCCGTCGATCAGGATGCCGCCAGTCCGAATAAGTTTCTGAATCAGACTGTGCGGCGCGTCCGGAAGGAGCTTCCGAAGGAAGGAATCGACGCGCTGACCGGCGTCATTTTTCTCGATTGTAAGGGTCTTTAACACGGTACCGAGCCGACATAATCTAGACAGTAAAGCCGATAATGTAAAGAAATTCGGTCCTTCGGGAGGATACCGGTGCCTTATTTCCAGCCGTTGACATGCTCGATGTGCATGCGTAATCTGCGCTATACCCCTTATGGAAGGAGGCCACGTGTTTGGGCGCATAGGGCTACCAGAGATCCTGATTATGGCCCTTATCCTCGTGTTCATTTTCGGGGCGAAGAAGATCCCCGAGTTGATGCGCGGGATGGGTCAGGGAATAAAGGAATTCAGAAAGGGGCTGACCGAGGGGGAGAAGGACGATGCACAGTCTGGAGAGGATAAAGAGGAGGGTGAGGAGGAGGAGGCGAAGGGCTAACTGTCTGCCTCCAGATCGGCCATTCCATTCGGTGTAGCGGCTGCTTCCAGCAGCGACGAATGTATCAGGCCGTTGCTCGCCACGATATCACCCGAGTCCCACCAGCCATCACCTCCCGAGAAGTCACTGACAACGCCGCCTGCTTCCCTGAGTATCAACGCTCCGGCGGCGACGTCCCATTTGTTCAATCCGTATTCCCAGAATCCCTCGAGACGTCCGGCGGCGGTGTAGGCGAGATCGATCGCGGCGGCTCCCAGGCGCCTTATTCCCTGGCAAGCCCAGAAGATACTCTGGAATACATCCAGATAGGCCGCGAGGATCTCTTTTCGGCGAAAAGGCCAGCCGGTCGCCAGAAGACTCCGGGCCAGATCACTCTCCTCAGATACCCGGATGGGTGCGCCGTTTGCAGTGGCGCCGCATCCCAGTGCGGCGGAAAAGCACTCGTGAGTGAATGGGCTGTACACTACCCCGGCCAGAAGCTTTCGGCCCCGGGCGGCAGCGATGGAAATGGCGAACACCGGCAGGCGGTGCAGGAAATTGGCGGTTCCATCCAGAGGGTCGACTATCCAGGTGAGCGCTTCGGAGTCGGTATCGCCATCCGGCCTGTCGGCGTCCTCCTCGGCGAGTATCCTCGCATACGGTGTGTGCTTGAGCAGGATCTCCTGCGCAAGGCTTTGGGAGCTCCGGTCGACTTCCGATACCAGGTCTCCCGGACTCTTTTCCTCATATCCGCTCTTCGGCCTTTCATAGGCCTCGAGCAGGAACTTGCCGCACACCGTGGCGGCCTCCTCCGCTGCGGCAAGAAGGCTGATGGGATCCATATCCCTGCCGCTATCACCTGAATCGGCTTTTAACTGGTTCATACCGTAAAAGGTGTCCCCCTGTGGGCTCAAGGGCAAGCGGTCGCTGGTTTTCAATCCTTCTGTCAGAGAGATTGCATTGGGGAACCGGGATGGTGTTGGGTACATTCCGGCACCGGTGTTTTAAGGTTTTCACCGTTATTGTGAAGGGGAGCACTTGAATGGAAATCAGGGCCGTGTCCTTCGATCTGGGTCATACACTTGCCTTCCCGCGCTACAGCTGGTCCCAGAATATCCTGGCGGATGTCGGGATCGGTGTGAGCCGAGGCGACCTGGAAGAGACCGAATCGAAACTGCGGCCGTGGTTTGATGATCTGGTGCTGGCAGAAGGGGTCAGTGATGAGCTATGGCAGAGATATTATATCCGGTTCTTCGCAGAGATGGGTGCTCCGGCTGAGGCTATTGATGGCCTTCTTCGGGCGAGTCATCACAAGCATGCCGAGGGTGTGGGGCTCTGGACCGAACCCGCGCCTGGAGCAGGGGAGGTTCTGGAGACTCTGTCCGGTAGCGATCTCCAGGTGGTGTGCGTTTCCAACAACGACGGCCGGCTCCCGGCTATGGTGGAGTACCTGGGGTGGAGTGACTATTTCGATCTGCTGGTGGATTCCGGGGCCATCGGTTTCAGCAAGCCCGATCCGAGGATTTTCCTCTATGCTCTGGAACAACTCGGACGGAAACCGGCTGAATTGGTACATGTGGGAGACTATTACAGTGTGGATGTTGTCGGCGCCCGCAGGGCGGGTGCGGTGGGTGTGCTGTACGATCCCCTCGGCAGTTATGGATCGGTGGATTGCACGGTGATAGCTGAACTTAATGAGGTCTTCGATCTGGTGAATGGTAACTAATAGACCTTTCCATCCGTATTCTCAAAACGGGGCCGTACTTACTGTACGCCGCACAAAAGTCCGTCTGAGGTTTCTTCATGCCAAGTAAGCGCAAACGCAAGCGATGGGTCATCCTGCTCGCTGGGGTGGTGGCGGTCGTGATAATAGTCAACCTGCTGATAGGGGGTGAGCCATCCGAAGAGTCGCTTGAGCCGCTCAAGGTCGAGCAGGGTGAGATTGTAAGGCGCCTGACCGAGAGTGGGACGATTGAAATGGACCGCACGGTCGATGTGAAGTCCCAGGTAGCCGGGAGGATCACGAAGTTGTATGCGGACGTGGGAGACAGCACGGACGCAGGCTCTCTGCTGGCGATCATCGAGCCCGACCCGAATAAGGCACTGCAGCTTTCCGGCAAACGCGCCTCGGTAATCCGCGCCGAGATGGAATTGGCCGAGCAGCGCAGGCAGCTGGAGCAGAAGCGTCAGAACTATATCGATGGGATCGTTCCGAGGGACGAGATCCAACGTGCGCAGTACCTGTATACGCTGGCTGAGAACAGCCTCGCCCAGCAGCGGCTCGAACTCCAGATCCTGGAACGGGAGGTCCGCGCTCAGGCGCATGCGATCCGTGCGACAAGGGATTCCCTGCTGTTCGAGGACTACGAGATCGTCTCACCTTTAAAGGGCATTGTGACCGAACGTCCCGTCGAAGAAGGGGAGCTGGTGACATCGGCGGTATCCTTCAACCAGGGCTCCACCCTGTTCAAGGTGGGGGATCCCAACCGCCTGATCGTAAAGGTGCAGATCTCCGAGATAGATATCGGTGAGATGCATCCTGGGATCGAGGCCGAGATCAAGGTGGATGCCCTTCCCGGAGAATTATTTCCAGGCCGCCTCAGGCATGTGGCTCCGACCGGCAGAGTCGGATCGGGCTCAGCGGTGGTGACGTTCAACGCCGAGGTCGAGATATTGGGCTCTTTCCACCAGCTCCGTCACGGTATGACAGCGGATGTCGACCTGATACTGGGGTGTGTCGAGGACGTCCTGTACCTGCCTGTGGAGGGAGTTGCCGAGGTCTACAAGTTGGATGAGGATGGTAAGGAGACTCAGGAGGTCGAGCGGCGGGTTGTGTATATCAAGACCGATGAGGGTTGGGAGGAATGCGAGGTGACCACGGGATTGGAGAGCAACACCCGGGTCGAGATCGTCGGGGGGCTGGAGCTGGGTGCGGAAGTTCACCCGGACGCCCAGGAAGAACGGGAACGCCGTTCCGGGAATGAGGGGAATGACGGACAATCCGGCCGGCGTGGGCGATTCGGCCCGGAGTAAGCCGTTATGAACGTACTAGAACCGGTCCGGATAGGGCTGGCGCAGCTCCAGAGCAACAAGCTCAGATCCTTCCTTACACTCCTCGGCCTTCTCATCGGGGTCGCTTCAGTCACTGGAATAGTTGCGCTTGCAGAGGGGCTTCGTGCCTCTGTGACCGCCCAGCTCGATCAGCTCGGGGGATCCAGCCTTATCTTCCTGTCCAATCCGCGCAGGTACTACCGGGACGATGAGGGCCGGTGGATACGGAGGATCCACGACGACCACCTGGTTTTGGAGGATATCGACCGTATCCTGGCGGAGGTGCCGGACGTTCGCAGCGTGATCCCCCTTGAGGCGACCGGCGGCCAGTTCAGACGCGGCAAGGTCTCAACAAACGGTAGGGTTGTGGGTGGTACACTTGCATACAGTTCAGCAATGGACTGGAAGGTGGCTGAGGGCCGGTTCATCAATCGCACCGATCTGGTCCGCTGGCGGACGGTGGTCCTGCTGGGGAGCGATCTGGCGGCCGACCTCTTCGGTGATGAGAATCCCGTCGGGCAGGAGGTCAAGATAAACGGGGAGAGGTTCGACGTAATCGGGGTTATGGAGGAGAAGAGGGTCTTCGAAGAAAACCTTGGCCAGCAGGCAATAATCCCCATCACTACGCTCCAGAAACGTATTACCGGCAGGGACCGGATCAACATGCTCCAGATCAGGGCCAAACTGGATGCCGATACCGGTCAAGTGGTCGCACATGTCCGAAAGACGCTGAAACGGTACCACCGCTACGGGAAGGATTTCGAGATAGAGACGGCCGAGCAGGCGATGGAGGAGTTGAACACGGTTATCCTTATCATGAAGCTTGTTTTCGGTGGCATCGCCGGCATTTCGCTGCTGGTGGGTGGGATAGGAATCATGAACATTATGCTCGTCTCCGTAACCGAGCGCACCAGGGAAGTAGGTATCCGCAAGGCGGTGGGGGCGCGCCGTTACGACATCCTCATCCAGTTCCTCCTCGAGGCGATGGTACTGGCTATCGCCGGCGGTGCACTTGGCCTGGGGTGTGGCTGGCTCCTTGGGCAGGGCATGGCGATGCTCATCTCCAACCTTTCCGGCGAACAATTTATAGCTGTGGTGAATTTCCAGGTCGCACTGGGGGCCATCATTTTTTCCGCACTCATCGGGATCTTCTTCGGGGTCTATCCCGCCAGAAGGGCCTCCCTGCTCGATCCAGTGGAAGCGTTGCGCTACGAGTAGTTGGGCACTATCCTCCTGTGTCACAAAGAGTTTCTGTCCGGAACGAACTAATATGAGCGACCGGTCTCCATGAGCCTTCTATATGTGATTGGTGGTATCCTCTTCCTTTTTCTGGGGGGGGAGCTCCTGGTCCACGGTGCCGTGCAGATGGCCAGGTCGCTGGGTATAAGGCAGATCATTATAGGGCTGACCGTCGTGGCATTCGGGACGTCGAGCCCGGAGCTGGCTGCATCTCTTTTCGCAGCGTTCAGGGGTGTTCACGATGTTGTGCTCGGCAACATTGTCGGCTCGAATATCCTGAACATCGGGGCAGTTCTGGGACTGTCCGCTCTTATCCTTCCACTAACGACCGACGCCCTTTTCCTGCGCCGTGAAGTCCCATTTATGATAGGAACGGGCGCCCTGCTGTTTCTATTGATTCCGAATGGGGCGATAGGCAGGCTAGAGGGCCTCCTCCTTTTAACCCTGCTCTGCCTCTACCTGGTGGTGCTTTACAGAGAGAGGAAAGGGGGAGATGACTGGGAGGGTTCCACTGATACGGGTACCCTGAAGATGCGCCCGGTCGGTCTTTCGGTTCTGGAGATAGTCGCAGGCACGGCATTGCTTACCGGTGGAGCCTCGGGGCTTGTGACAGGGGCTGTTGAAATAGCGGAATCGTATGGTGTTTCCCAGCGGATCATCGGTCTTACGATGGTGGCCTTCGGGACCAGTCTGCCTGAGCTGGCCAGCTGCATGGTGGCGTGCCTGCGTCGGCATGGAAGCCTTATCCTCGGAAGCCTGGTAGGTTCGAGCATCTTCAACGTCCTGGCTATTCTCGGCGTCACCGCCATTGTCCACCCTATAGGTGTCACCTCACCCACGATTGTGAGCTTCGATCTGGGAATTATGACCGGATTCGGGGTTGCGGTGTTGCTGCTGATGGCCAGGGGATTGGAAATGAAGCGGTGGGAAGGCGGGGTCCTTTTAGGTCTCTATTTCGTGTACGTTGTCTACCTGTTCATGTAAACGGAGGGTTTTTCCCCGCTGTCTGTGGTATGTGACAGCTCAGGATAGTGCCCATCCGGAAACGGCCCTTTTGCGCAATCTCGGAGTCAATGTGCCGGATTTCTTGTGCGACGTACGCATGTACGTCTCCGCGCAATCCGTTGATTTCCTTGACCTTGCGTAAAATTGCTCGTTTC
>JAGLTZ010000007.1 GCA_023135015.1 Candidatus Latescibacterota bacterium | reverse complement strand
CCTCTGACCCTGTGGAAGGCCGCATCGAGAGCCGCCGACTTGCCGAAATTACGCCGGAAGTTGATCACCCTGACTGCACCGTCCCGGGCCTGCAGCTTTCTCAACTTCTCTGTACTGCCGTCGGTCGAACCGTCGTTTACAAAGATGATCTCGTGGTCGGGAATCGAGCTCAGTGCTTCTTTCAATTCCTGGTGGAGGGGCTCCAGCGACTCAGCCTCGTTGAAGAGAGGAATGACTACGCTCAATCGTATTTGGGATCGATCCATCGAACACTTCCCGTCTGACTATACGCCGCACAAACAAACCAGCAGACTGACGCCGAGATGGCGTAAAAGGACCTCTTCCTGGCGGAAACTATTGTAGCGGGCCCAAGTACTTGTTCTCCTCCTCAATCGGCTCGACCTGTGAAGGCTGTATCTCACGCCCGAACAGGAAGGCGAACCCTCCGATAATGCTCGTGCCCACCCCTACCAGGTAAGCCAGAGACTCCATGGCTACCACCTCCGGCCCTGCCATGCCCAGCGGAGCCTGGAGCAGCACGCCGGTCCCCTCGCGGACTCCCAGACCTCCAATCGATACTGGAAGACCTGCAGCGACCGCTACAAGGGGAATGACGACGAACAGATCACCCGGTTCAACCGCCAACCCCAGCGCATGGGCACACCACCAGTGGGTCCAGATCCGCACACCCTGAGCGGCCAACGCCACAAGAAACATCGACATGACCAGTCCGGGACGGCCACCCCTGCCCATTGCTTCCAGCATACCCTTCACCCTATCCCCGAACTTCGGAGAAGCCCTCCTGATAAACGGGTCCGACAACCGCTCCACCAGACGTGGAGCGAGGATGATGCCGAGGCCCACAAGAGTACCCCCTCCCGTCGCCAGAAGAAGGAACCAGCGAAAGGTGGCAGGTAACTCTCCGAAACGGACTACTACTGCCAGAAAGCCCAGAAGTAAAAGAGCCGAAACCCCTATTAACCGTTCCAGCAGGGTGCCGGCCAGCACCACACGTCCAGACCCGCTCCCCCGGTACACACCGTACACTCTATAGGTGTCTCCCCCAACGCTGCCCAGGAAGAAGTTGTTCAGAAAGAGTCCGGCAAAATAGAGGCGAACGGCGCGCTCGACCCCGACGGCAATTCCAACTTCCTGCAACAACCGGCGCCAGATCAGAGCGACGACCATGTGGCTGGCGGCCAGCAGCCCGACAGCCATCAGGACGGGAGTGGGGCTGAAACCCTTCAGCAGGATCCAGCTCTGCTGCAGATCGAGTTGCCTGGCGAGCACAAGGATTACGGCAATGGTTACAAAGACCTTGATCAGTTTCACTCTCGTCCCGCTACTCACGTCCGATCCTCCCCATGCCTGCTGACGGATCGGGATGCGTCCCATCCCTTCACACACCCCAGAAGTTGCGATGTGCTGCGGACCCTCTTCAGGTAGGCGGCCACCACGATGCTCCCCCGGTATGTGCCCCACCCGCTCCGCTCGGGCTGAACCGAGGGTCCGGGTTGGACCCGAGACCACGGCCGGCGGAACAGGCCGGAGCACCACCCGCGAACAACGGCTGCTGCCAGCGCGGGCTTGCCCAGCACCAGCCAGCGCAGCAGGGCCGCTGCATCGAGAAATGCGCGTACCATAAGTACACCCGCCAGTCTGGCCCGCGGCAGGTTGCGCCGCAGCGTCCAGAGATTGTTCCTGTAGTTCAGATAGGTCTTGCGCGCACCGGCGGGTAGGGTGGATGGACCCATGTGGTACACGACGGCCCACGGAACGGCTTCGATTCTCCCCCCGCTACGCCGCCACCTCCAGCAGAGGTCGATTTCCTCGAAATGGGCGAAGAAGCTCTCCTCGAACCCCCCCAGCCCAAGGAATGTCTCGGTGGGCCCCGCCAGACAGCAGCCGGAAGCCCAGGCCAGCGGGCCCGCCCTCCGGTACTGTCCATGGTCAGGCTCGAGGTGTTCGAAGAGACGGCCCAGTGCGAAAGGAAAGCCCCAGCGGTCCATCAATCCCCCCGCACCTCCGGCATAGTCGAAAAGGTCTGGCTCCCCCGACCGGCGCAGAGCGGCCTGAAGAAAGGGAATATCGTCCTGTGGGGCAAGTTCCAGCTTTGTAATGAGAGCCTCTATCGCACCGGGGGCGGCAACCGCATCGTCGTTTAGAAATATACACCAGCGCCCGCGTGCATTGTGAAGACCCAGGTTGGCACCTCCGGCATATCCCAGGTTCTCCGTGGCACGCACGACCTTGATGGCGGGAAAGATAGCCAGGGCCTGGTCGACCGAGCCGTCGGTGGATGCGTTGTCCACTACGATAATTTCAAGGTCCCTTGTTGATCGATGAAGGCTGTGCAGGCATGCCAGCAGGGGGCGGCTGCCCCGCAGGTGGGGGATAACAACACTGCATTCCGGATCGGCCGACATCTCGATAGGGACCTACCGCCAGAATATCGAGCCGATCTGCTGCAGCCCTTCCGCGATCCTCCCCTCCCGCAACTCCTCAAGCCACTGCCGGGCATTCTGATCCCCCGGCTGCTGTAAGAGCCATTTCTCCATCACTCTGGCCGCCTGATCGAACTTGCCCGATACGGCGTACGAATAGGTGAGCCTTATGTAAGCGGCTACTCTGTCGCGATCCAGTGGAATCTCGTCGAGCACCTCTTCCAGGATCTGCTGAGCCAGAGCGGTATCACCGTTGGCAAGCGCCACACGCCCGCGGTGGGCCCTGTAGCGCGGTGCAGTGAGGTCTATCCGCTCCTTACCCCACTCCAGTAACTCCCACGCGCGCTCCGCCTGGCCGTACTGCACCATCGCGTTGGCGGTCTCTCTGAAGACGACGCTATAGTTCTGCAGCAGTTCGGAGGCATTACGATCCTTGTAGATGCGCTTATCGTTGATACCCCGGTATTGGAAGACCTCCTTCAGGTTGTGGACGGCCCTCTCGACGTTGACCATCCTGGGAGTGGGGACGACCCTGAACGCAAAACCCTCCAGCATGATGTTTCGCTCGAAGCCGGCGTGGTTGTCTATCGGAACCGTGATTGCGAAGTAGACAGGCTTCCGCCACTGGTTGGCATTGATGATGTGGGCGATTAACCGGTCCTGGGTACGCAAGATCTGCCCCCGCCGGAGCTGCCATCCGATACCGGCCACCTGTATGGTCGTATCCCCCGGAACCTTTATCAGGCCCTGCACCTGATCGATCTGTCGGTCGCTATAGAGGATCGGGACTTTCGGCTCGCGGTCGCGGAGTTCCTTGATATACCAGGTGGTGTTGAGGAGACTTAGGTTGGCGACACGAACATCTCGCCGGATACCCTCGACCACCTGCAGGTACCAGAGCGGATAGGTGTCGTTATCGCCGTTGGTCAGCAGGATCGCATCCTCCTCGCACGACTGGAGGATGTTATAACCGTAATCCCACGAAATATAGTCCCCGGTCCGGTCGTGGCTGTGGTAGAAGCGAACGGTCTGTATCCCTACGAGCGCAAGTCCGAGCAGCATCACCGTCAGGACCGTCAAGCCCATCCGGCGCTTCGTCACGACCGAGGATGCCCCCTCTTGGCCACGATGCAGCCATCCGCCCAAGAAACCGGCCAGGCCCGCCATCCCCACACCGATCCAGATGGCGGTGGCGAAATAGCATCCAAGAAAAATGTAGTCGCGGTCGCGCGGTTGCGGGTCGGGCATATTCAGGTAGACAACCAGCCCGAATCCCATGATCACCCAAAGAGCGGCATTGGCGAAGAAGGTGCGCCTGTCACGCCACAGGTTCACCATTGCACCGAAGAGGGCGAGAACGTAGAAGGGGATCAGGAACTGGCTGCGGAAGTAACGCAAGAAGTGGTAGTCGATCTGGTACGACCATCCCGCCCTGCGCTCAAACATCGCCAGCAGCATCGACTCGGCGCCGTACTGCCTGCGCTTCAGGAACTGCATGAAGGCATCCCAGGTCTCAGGATTGTTCATATCAATTACCGGGTTGAGACCGGAGCGGATGAGGAGAAGAGCATAAAGGCTGTAGCCGACTGCGAAGAGGACCAGCACACCGATCCACAGGTCCACCCGCTTCAGAACCGGGCGGTCGAAATACCAGAGTAGTACGAGGATCGATGGGATGGTGAGCAGGGCCAGCAGGTGGTTCCCGGCACCAACCCCCAGCACATAGGCGATGAGCAGAAGCAGCGAGGCCCGGCGGGAGTCTCCGGCGCCGCGCAGGTGGCGCAGAGCCAGCCATATGCAGAATGCGGTCACCATGATCGAGAGGCCGTAAACCTCGGCCTCAACCGCATTGAACCAGGCGGAATAGCTGAAAGCATAGGCCAGAGCGCCTGTGGCCGCGGCCACGGCATGAACCATGGGGCTCAAGCCCCCCGACTCGTGGCCGGAATCCCCCCACAGGCGTAGGATTTCGAGGATGATGCCGTAGAGCAGAAGCGCGGTCAGAGCCGATGCCAGCACGGATATGAAGTTGACTTCCGCAGCGACACCGAAAGGTGTCGGGACCATGCAGAAGAGACGACCGAGCAGTACGAAGGTGGGAGCCCCTGGCGGATGCGGAACTCCGAGAGTATAGGCGGTGCTTATGAATTCACCCACGTCCCAGAACGCCACCGTGGGCGCCATGGTCAGTGTGTAGATAATCAGGGACGCCCCCCCTACGAGCCAGGCCCCTGCAACGCGTGGATCACGGGAAAACTTCATAGCCACTTAGTACACCACTCCGCAATTACGCTGGCATTCAA
>JAGLTZ010000069.1 GCA_023135015.1 Candidatus Latescibacterota bacterium | reverse complement strand
TGCCACACGGAACCTTTCGGGAGTACGATATGAAAACGTGCACACGGCTGTACGTACTTACCCTCTCTTTAATTCTTTCTTTGCCCTACACAGCAGAAGCACAGGAATCTGTCGATACCCGGATTGCACGGATCGAAAACGGGCTCCTGCCGCTCCTGGTGGTGACCAACCGTCCGGAGGTATCAACTTCCCTGGCCGACTTGATGGTTATGGAGAGGGTGCCGGCCGTCAGTGTGGCTGTGATTGAAGGATCCAGGATTATATGGGCAGAGGCATACGGACTCGCCGACGTGGAGTCGGGGACTCCGGCGACCACGAGCACGCTATTCCAGGCCGCCTCAATAAGTAAGCCCGTTGCCGCGATGGCCGCCCTGAGGTTGGTGGAACGGGGAGTGCTCGACCTGGACGGCGACATCAACGAATGGTTGACCTCCTGGCGGCTCCCGTCGAATGAATTCACCGAGGACGAGGCTGTGACCCTGCGTCACCTGCTGACCCATACGGGTGGTCTGACCGTGCACGGCTTCCCCGGTTATGCGCGGAGCGCTGATATCCCGATCCTGAAGCAGGTCCTGGATGGGGAGGGTCCCACCAATACCGGTGCAATACGAGTGGATGCCTCTCCTGGAAGCCTGTGGAGGTATTCCGGAGGTGGCTACACTATCATGCAGCAGCTTCTTATAGGGATAACAGGCAAGCCTTTCCACGAGCTGGTGAAGGAGTCGGTGTTAGAGCCGGCCGGAATGGAAAGGAGCACGTACGAACAGCCGTTGCCGCCGGAGAGGTGGGTAGAAGCCGCAACGGGCTACCGCTGGAACGGCGTACCGGTAGAGGAGAAGTGGCATGTTTACCCTGAGATGGCGGCGGCAGGGCTCTGGACCACACCGACCGATCTCGCCCGGCTTGCTCTGGAGGTACAGAGTTCTCTTGAAGGGGAATCGAACAGAGTGCTCGGTCAGTCCACGACCGAGGCGATGTTGGAAAAGGGCAGGGGAAACTGGGGACTCGGTTTCCAGATATGTGGGAGGGGCCGTACGCTCTCTTTCGAACACGGCGGCTCCAACGAAGGATTCCGTGCTAGCTTCGTGGCGTTTGCGGAGATTGGGAAGGGTGCGTTTATAATGACCAATTCCGACGCCGGTTCCAGTGTGGCGCAAGCACTCATCCTGACCATCGCACAAGAGTTCGGCTGGCCGGAGGCCGGGTTCAGGCCCAGAAGAATGGAGGCGGCCGATGTGGATAGGGGGACTCTCGAAAGATTGACGGGTCTCTACCGCATCAGCGGTGCTGATTTCGATATCGAAATCACCTCGGAGGGCAACAGATTGTTCGTAAAAAACTGGTTGAAGGTCGAGCTGTACCCTATGTCTGAGAACACCTGGTTCACCTCTGAAGACGCCACCCGGTTCGATTTCGAAATTGAACAGCCCGGAAAGGCCGTCGCACTGATGATTGACCGTAGTACCCGGGCCGAGCGCGTCAGGTAATCCCAGATTATTTCTGCGTACCGAGATAGGTCTCCCTCATGTCGCTGATGGTGGTATTGCAGGATGTCTCCTCTGGAGTCATTGTTGCCTGCGAAGGGCACGTAATTCAGATACTAGAGCTGGATCCGCATGAATACTGGGTTTCTGTGAAAAGTACCAACGAAGACTTAAAATCCCCTACCGCTACGCGGTGTGCGGGTTCGACTCCCGCCCCCGGCACCAATGTTTATCTGAAATCAACCGATCAGAGTGAAACTCAATCAGACCGTTACTTTCACTCTCTACACTAAGCCCTGAACCAACACCCGTTCCCTCAGATTTCGCGAGCGTGATTTTCCTCCTCATAAATCTCTTGCCACTTCTCGATCACTGATATCAGTGTCCGGCCCAGTTTCCGGCCGCTGCCGTGCATCGGCCGCAGCTCCTCGGCCAGTTCCGAATACCCCTGCCGGTCCAGCCAGGATGAAAAGACATCGTTATCTGAGAGCGGCTGGATGACCTCTTCAGGAGCGGTGCGGAGTACTTCCAGGAGGTCCGGTATCGAATAGATACTTGTATCATCTATTACCAGCGGGGTTGCGTCCAGCTGCCTGATCTGATCATCCAGGTTCTTATTAAGCAGCGAGATCAGTTCACGCCCCCGTGTGTGCCTGGGTCTCAGCATATCTCCGAGCTCCTGGTAGCTGTGCATGTAGAGCCAGGTCGAGAATCGGTCCTTCTCCGCGTAACTTTCGACAATCTCTCGAAGCTCGCGTCCCTCCCGATCGTCCCTCTCCGCGGCCAGTATCATTCGATAGATATCGTGGATGTTTATAAGGCGGTGCTGCACTTCGCCTTTCTGGTTCAGGACCAGGAAGTCACCCATGCCGGAGAAATCACGGATGTGGTCAGAGAGTTCCTCCAGACTTCCCGGATCGCCCTTGGGCAGCAGGAACGCCTCATCTCTGAATGTCTCAGCCTCTTCGGCCTTGGAGGCAATGACTATAGGGATCCGAGGATAGTACTGATTTACCAGGCGGATCAGGTCTCGTCCTGCGTCACTTTCAGGCTCATCGCCCCTGGGGAAGAAGATATCGGTGATGAGGAACACGACATCCCTGGCGTGCCCCTGGGAGCGCATTATTTCGGGTTCTATATCGGCCTCGCTCTCCGACGCGAAGAGGAATTGCATTGCTTCTTCATAGGTCCGGGTGACCATCACATCGGCACGCTGTGCGATTATGCTGTAGAGTACCGGCAGGAACTGTGACAACCAGCGGGGTTCATCATCAACGACCAGGAAGATGAAGCGTCGGACATCCAGGGACGCCCGGATATTAATCAGATCCTCTGCTGCCCTTACAACCGGGGTGAAGATGACCCGGGGAACGCATTCGGTCGTATCGTAGGCGAAGACCAGGTCGGCTTTGGCCGTATAGGGGTATTTCTCCCGGGCCGGTCTCGGAGGTGAACACTGTATGTAGGGATTGGCTGACAGGAGCGTGATAACGGCATCTGGATTATTCTTTCGTATCGTTTCGGTATTGACGAAAGGCAGGGCTGTATCGTCACAGATGAAAACCACGGCCCCGGTTGCCTTGAAGTTTGAGACAGTTACGGGATCATGGAGAACCTCGATCTCAATCCAGGGTATGTCTTCAGCCAAGAGCAGGGCTGCTTCCCGGATAAGCGTTTCACCAGCGAAGACTACGGCCTGCCCGATCTTGATCGGATTGATGATCCGGGGGATGAAGGGAAACTCCCCGCTCTGGTCCCTAACCATCATGATCTGCAATGACCTTACAGAATTGGTGGAGGGAGTCTGCGTAGATCGTCACGGGCAGTGGGAAGGTAAGCAGGGAAACGGCTGCGTCCGGATCGACCCCTGAGAAGAACCAGGGATCCAGGTAGTCTTCTGCAGGTGCGATGAATCCATACACGATATTGTTAGCTACCAGGTTGGTCAGAAAATGTGTCCCCTGAGTTCCGTACATCCGTGTTTGCATCCGCTTCTTTTCCTCGTCACGGCCACCCTGAATCATATAGAGGAAATGACTGCCATAGATTCCGCCGGTTAAACTGCTCTTTTCCGGCAACGGCTCCTCCCGTCCCGCGATATCCACACCGTACTCGAAAATGCCTACAGCCTGGTTGACCTCACTGTAGGTGACGAAGATCCCCCAGTCGCGGTTGGTGCTGCCCAACCGACCGGGAACGATCAGAATGTACTTCTCATTTTCCTCTCTCATTCGACGGTTGATCTCCGCAATCCCCTGCTGGGCCTCATCATGCCTGTCCCGGGAATAGACGAAGGGAGAGACAACCACCGCATGCCTGATTCCACTCGTGATGCCGTGCCCCTGGGAATTCTTAATAGACAGCTGCGTGGTGCCTGCATTTTCAGGTATCTGTACAGCATCACGCTGGAGCTTGGGAAGGAGGGTGAGTTGGACGATGCAGAACGTACCCTCCCCGGAATCGGGCCGGGGGCTGTCTAGGTTGAAGACGAACTCGATCTGGAAGTGTGGAGTGATCCGGGCCTTGATGGCCTCCATGATCCCGATAAGCGTAGTTCTGAAATTGAAATGATCGTCCTGTATAAGGTTCTCCAGCGTTACGGAGTTCTGCTCGATTCCCAGAAGGCTGATCATGGACCGCCTGGCGAACCGGGTGTGTAAAATCTCCATGGTCTCGAGTTCGTCACCGCCGAGAGCAGCGTTCCAGTTCATATTCAGTGCATAGAAATATTGTTGCCTGTTCCCGCTCTGGAGCAGCTTGAGTGGGATGGGTTCACGGATCGTTGCCATCGATACAACCGGGAAATCATCCAGGATAGTGGCATAGCCGTGACCGAAGGCGATCCGCGCGAATCCATCGTTCGGGTCCTGGGTTTTCAGAGCATAGGGGAAAAAGGAATTTGCCACGCCCGAAACGCAGGGGTAGTAGAAGTGACCGGCATCGGTATCGTCGAGGATGCCTGGGATGGGATTTATAAGAATGGCCATCTTCTCCGTGCTCGACGGACTCTGCCTGCCAGTGAAATCGTTATAGATGTGACTGATCGCCTGCTCGACCTGCTCGTAACGCACCCCGGGATCGGGATGGTTGTTGGGCAACATGAAGGAGCGGTATTCACCGGCGTGGAGGTGGTCACCCCCTCCTTCTCTTCCACCGGCTTCGTCGGTAGCCGATGAACGCACACTGATCGGACCGTCGTCCAGTTCGTCAACAATGGCACGGATGATATCCGACTCTTCGACGGTGAACTCCCCGTCCATTTCGACGAATCGATCATAGAATGAAGTGCTCAAAATCCGGGTCTTTATCTTCACGGCCTGCGGGATCGGACACTCGTTGATCATTATCAGGCCCGTACCCTTCCCGCCGGGCAAACCGTCACCGTAAATCTTTACATTTCCCCCGCTCTCGGTGATCGGAATACCCATAGCGGTTTATCCTACCCGGACTCTCTCCATGCCATCCGGCGAAGCAGGTATCACAAGCCGTTTCATGGTTCCTCCTTTGTGTTCCCAGCGATTTCTCGGGTGGATCAGAACTCGAATCTCCAGACGAGCTTGCTCAGAGCGGTGGTGCGGAGAGGAGTCCAGCGGGAGTCGCCGGTTTCTGCCATGTGGTTGATAACCAGAAAGAGATCGGTTCCCGGTTTGGGGATCCAGTTGAGACGGAAGTTCACAATCACCTCATCATCCTCGTTGTTCCACTGCCCGGCGACAGCGCCGAACAGAACGGGACTGAACGCGAAATCGACGCGACCACCGACTTCGTCGACTGTGAATTCATCGCCAGAGAATGTAATTGTATTCCGCTCGTAATCACAACGCAGGCTCAGATACTTGTTCACCCTCCACGACAGAGACGGAGTCAGGGCTATCCGTTTGCCAAGGTAGAAATCCCCGCCACTCATCTCGATATTGCCCGATATCTTTCGACCGCTGAATGTCTCGAGGTCCGCCGACCACCGGGTAAACCAGTATGTGCCGGGCGGGATCTCGTGCCCCTCCAGTATCTCGAAGGGCTCGACGAGCTGCTCGGCCCGGCGTGTGATGTTGAACTCGAAATCGTCGCCGCTCCGGGTGGAGACGGCGAGGGGAACGAACTCGGCGAAGAACGACTGGAGCTCACCAGTCCTGTCATCCACGTAGTAAGAGACCTCATACGGCTTGATCTCAATCTGCTGGATGAACGGAATGAACCTCGGACGGGGACTGATCGCGAGTTCGGAAGAGTAGTGTTGAAAGCCCTCACCGCGCTGAAAGAAGCCAACCTCGGGATTGAAATCTGAATTAGCACCTCTCCAGGAGGCGGTGAACTCGATGAGATCGTTCGGGTAACTGAAGAAGACCTTATGAGCGAGCCCGTATCTATCATCAGCATCAGAGGTATAAGTCTGAGCGATATTGAATCCCGCTTCAAATTCCTTGTCGCCGAACAGTGAGGAGGTCGCGTAGAGGAAGTCGGCGCCGTACGTGGCATTGATCCTGCCCGGTTCATGACGGCCCACAGCTATCACACCCAGGGAGGATTCCTCCAGCACGTCCCGCCTCCACCGCATCACCCCGAAGTTCGTCGCCGGATTCGTCCCCTTCTCCCCCATCCGGAGCAGCATGCCTCCCAGAGTCGTAGCTTCGAATTTCCCGAGCAGCCGGGCGCCGCCCTGGATGGGGATCTCCGTCCGGTCCGGAGCCAGCCCTATCCGGCGGCTGTATAAGGGCTGGATGCCTGAACCAAGGTCGAACTCAAAGAACTCCTGACCCTCCAGGAAGAAATGCCGCTTCTCCGGATAGTAGAGCGAGAACCGGGTCAGGTTGACCTCTTCCCTGTCCGACTCCACCTGCGCGAAGTCGGGATTGACCGTCAGGTTGAGTTTCAGGTTGGAGGAGAAGAGATAGTTGACGTCGAGCCCCAGGTCGCCGACGGTGCGACTGCCGTTTTCCTCTGTCCACTCGCTCCCCCACACGGCAAGGGGCCTGACCTCGGCCAGGTTCACGCTCCTGATCCCGCTCAGTCCGGTCAGGGTTCCGGCCAGGCTCACCTGCTCAAGGTTGAAATCACGGGACCATCCCTGCCACAGGACCTGTTCTCTCTTGCGGCGGATGTTCCTTTCGAAATTGATCCCCCACCCCTGCTCGGGAGCGGGACCGAACCTCAGGGTTGTGAGCGGTATCTCTATTTCGGCGAACCAGCCCTCCTCAGTAATACGGGCTCTTGCATCCCATACACCGTCCCAATCCCTGTTGACGGTGTTTCCGTTGTCCTTGACCAGCGCGTCCGCCTTTGCGCCGTTCGGATTAACGACGAACAGGTAACCGTTACGGTCGTCATTGAAGGTGTCTATGATGACCTCGAAGTTGTCGTCGGATTGCCAGCTGAAATCACGCTGCATCTTGCTGGCCAGGATCCTCTCCGGTTCGCGGTCGAATCCCCAGAATCCCACGTAGATCGAATTGCTGTTGAAGAGGATGGCCACCTCGGTCCTTTCGGAAACCGGAGCCCCGAAGTCGAGCTCGCGCTGGCTGAAATTCGATATGTGCTGGGCCCGACTCCACGCACTCTCTTCGAGCCGTCCGTCGATCCTGATCTCCTCACTGATCTCCAGCGCGGTAATCGTCGACGGCTGGCTTGTCTGGGCCCTGACGGTCTGTACCGGAACTGCAGGTATGATGAAGAAAGCAAGGGCGATGTAGCGATAGATCACATGAATAATCCCGTCATTGCTCGTGCTGCTGCCACCCGATCGTCGTATCCTGGTAATCCTGATAAGGCCGGGACTAACGTTGGCGATCTGGCCCCAGGACCCTTTCCACCTCCCTGCGGACGGCTTCGAGCTCCTGGCTGAGCACCTCGTACCTCTCGAGGACGTCGCGTCCTATCTTCTGGTCGACCCGGCCGCCGATGCGGCTCAGG
>JAGLTZ010000068.1 GCA_023135015.1 Candidatus Latescibacterota bacterium | reverse complement strand
GGCTCCTAGTATAGAAGCTTGCTTCTGTTGTCTACTATCTTCGCACGGTTGCGCAGACCCTGAAGCCATTCATTAAAGGCGTTCTGCATGCGGGTGCGTAGCAGGCGCTCCTTTTCTGCCTCTATCAGGGTCTGGAGTCCTTCAGCCTCCACGTCGATGTGCTCGGTGACCTTCAGGATGTACCATCCGTCGCGCCCGCGTACTGGTTCGCCGACAGATCCTAACGGGGTAGCGAAAGCTTCCGCAATAAAGGCAGGGTCCCTTCCAACTCCGGTAACGTAATCGTTCCGGGTGAAACTGCCCGTGTCCACGACCTGAAGGCTCTCCGCTTCCGCAATCGCAGAGAAACGGTCCGGGTCCTGTCGCATCCTTTCGGCTACTTCAATGCTCATGGCTTTCAGAGCCGTCAGCGTCTTTTCGAAAAGCAGGTCATCGCGAATTCCCTCGCGGACATCCTTGATCGGTGCGACGCCAGCCTCGATCCTGTCGCGGACCTGAAGGATGTAATAGGCCGATGAGTACTCCATGACGTTAGAGACAGCACCGAGCCTGTTCGCGAAGGCGAACTGTGAGGCTTTCTTCTCGAAACCGATGCCCGGGATGAACCCCCCCTGGGTCACGGGACCGGTCTGCTGGACCTCCAGCCCGAGCCGCCGGGCGGCTGTGGTGAAGTCTTCCTCCTCAACATTGAGTTGCAGTTCGTACAGGAGGTTCTGCAGGCTGTCGAGCGTCGCTGGGGATGGTTCCTCATTAATGAGGATATGGTTGACCTTGCGCTCCTCCTCGTCGGTGCCCGCGCTTCTGATGGAGTCGACCTTGATGATGTGCCAGCCGAACTGGGTTTTTACTGCCTCGGATACCTCTCCCATCTCCAGGGTGAAAGTGGCATCATCGAAGCTCTGGACCATGTTGCCGCGGCTCACCCAGCCTAGGTCTCCGTCCTGGGCGCCGGGATCATCGGTATATTGGCGCGCGAGTGTTGCGAAGTCCGCTCCCGATTCGAGCTGGTCTCTAAGGCTCTGGAGCGTGTTCCTTATCTCGGTCATGTCGCGGTCGCTCGGCTGCTTGTAAAGGAGGACATAGTTCATGTCCACCTTGGCAGGTTCCTCGAACTCCTCACTGTGACCGTTGTAGTAGGAGCGGATCTCGCCGTCGGAGACTGTGATGGTAGTGTCTGGATGGGTGATGGGGGTGAAGCTTACGAACTGTACGGTGACCTTTTCGTTGCGATACCGGTACGCCTCGCGGGCTTCTGCATCGGTAACGATCACCGATGCGCTGACCAGATGCTCCAGCTTCTGCTGGGGCAGGAACCCGCGCATGTATGATTCGATGGAGAGCCAGAATTCGCGAAAGGCCGGGTTCTGCATCGCGGCCTGATATTTCTGCATGTCGAAAATGCCGTCTGTCTGGAATTCCTTGATCTGCCGCAGGTCTAAGGGGGGATCGTTGCTCAGTACGAAGAGGATCTCTTCATCGGTCGCCGAAAGTCCCAGCCGGGTGATCTCCTGCCCGATCAGGATCTGGCTGATCATCTGCTGCCAGGTCTGTTCCTGGATGAACTCGATAAAGGCGTCATCGAGTTCCCGGCCGCCCATCTGTTCACGCTGTATCGAATAGTTCGACTGCAGGGCGGCCTGGTATTCCTGGATCATGATCTTGTGACCGTTGATCTTCCCCAGGATAGGGTTGCTGCCTGCTCCTGAATAATCCATGCCCCAGGCAAAGACGATGGTCAGCATGAAGGCACCGGCAACGATCCACATCCAGAACTTGGTCTGTGAGCGTAACTTACTCAGCATACGTTAATATCCTTCCCAGGAGCGTTTCTCCGACAGGCTCCCAGTCGCGGCAAAATGTCGGGGTGGGAACATGGTAGCAAGACCTTTCTGCTTGATGGGGCACAACGTAATGCTATCATACCGCCGTTTCAGAATTGCTCGGTGAACCCGCCTCCCTATGAATCCGGTGATTAAAACGAGCCCTGCTACTGCAACGAGAATGGTATGAGTATTCGCAGCCACCCGCTGGCAAGAGGTGCGCTCGTAATCCTCATTCTGTGTCTCTCGCCGCTGCGGAGCATCGGTGAAGATCCCTCTTTTGTCTGGCCGGCGCGGATTAAGCCGGCCATGACCTCTTCCTTCGGCGAATGGCGCTCAGGACACATCCATGCCGGAGTAGATGTGAAAACGTGGGGGGAAATCGGGGTGCCCCTGCTGGCTGTTGCGGACGGCTACGTTCAGAGGGTACGCACCTCTCCGTGGGGTTACGGTAAAGTTCTCTATCTCGCACTTTCAAATGACACCACAGCCGTTTATGGGCATGTCGATCGCTTTACTACCCAGTTGGATGATCTCGTCTGGGCACGGCAGTGCGAAGAGAGACGCTACTCGGTGGATATCTGGCTCAAAGAGGGGGAGTACCCGGTCAGGCGCGGAGACACGGTGGCCTATTCCGGCGATACCGGCACGGTTGCTCCACACCTTCATTTCGAACTGCGCGATGAAAACAACGTTCCGCTTAATCCACTGCTGCACGGCCTGAACGTTGACGACTCGATCCCGCCGGTTCCCCAGTTCCTCCTCATACGTCCCGTAGGGTCAGACAGCCGTGTTGAAGGAGATGTGAAGGTCCGCCGTTTCGGAGTTTCTCCCCTGCGCAGTGGGGGATATCGATTACGAGGCCGGCCGGAGATAGAAGGAAACATAGGGATCTCGGTGGCGGCCTACGACCGGATGGACGGGGTGTGGAATCGCTTCTCCCCCTACAGGCTCCTGCTCGAGGTCGACGGGCGGGAGAAGTTTGAAGTCCGCTACGACCAGTTCTCCTACGAGGTCTCAGACCTCATCAATCTCGATCGCGATTACCGCTATATGGTTCGCGAGGGAGCCAGGGCCCACACCCTCTACAAGGTGACGGGCAATGAATTGCCATTCTACGGTGACTATGAGGAAGGAGCCGGGTACCTGAGAGACCTGGAACCCGGCCTTCACCAGCTGCGGGTGACCGTGGCCGACGCCTTTGGGAATGAAGCGCATGTCGAGGGCGAGATTTTACTGAACCGCCCGCCCATACTCCGCTTATCGGGCGATGGTGGAGAGGGTTCGCCGGACATAGCTGGATGGGTCGAAGATCCGGACGGGGATGAGATCGACCTGGTTGCAGAAGCGCTGTACCTGAAGGATAGTTCCCACAAGTGGGAACGGTTGCCCGATGACAGTCTGGTATTAAATGAAGGGCGATTCCATGTCTCACCGGCTCTTCTGGATAGTCTGGCTTCCGAAGGAGGTTGGGTAGTGCGGGTGCGTGCCGTGGACGGATGGGGGCGCAGCGCCAGTTCGGAACCGGTGTCCCTGGGGAAACTGCCACTGCTCGATCCAGGTCCCGTCAGCCTCGCTCTGGAGCGATATGAGGGGTTCTTCATTCTTTCTGCCCGTCCGGAGAACCCTGTGCCGGGCAGAGTCACTTTCACAGTACGGCAGGGTGAGTCCCCTCCGGTTACCATAGATGGGGTGGAACAGGGGGGGAGTCGGTTCAGAGCAGTCTACCCTCTCAAAATCGTCAGCGGAAGAGAGGTCGAGATCATGGCCCGCTTCGAGCCG
>JAGLTZ010000067.1 GCA_023135015.1 Candidatus Latescibacterota bacterium | reverse complement strand
AGATTGTCCTCGATGTAGTCCTTCACCGCCTTGAGGGCGATCTGTGTCTCCCTGGGAGTCAGCAGGGAGCTGTAGTCTTGAGGCAGGATCGACTGCAGCTCATCGTAGCTGCCTATGCCTGGCCCGGCCAGATCAGCCTTCTTGGCCTCCAGTTTGTCCCTGTTATTTTCTTCCATTCTTCTCAGTACCTTTCCCCATCAAATATGTCTGCGGTTCACAGCCAGTTCCCTTGTGAACTGGCCAGGTTTGCTCCCCAGCTTCCGGAGCGGAAACTATCCAAAGTGCGCTGTAAAGATTTGATTTTAAAGCATGGGCGGCAAGAAAGAATCACAGCAGATTGGTGCAGGCCGCAATTCAGACATTCTTCGCCTTTCGAAGGAAACCGTCGGGAATAAGCCTGGCTCCCCCTTCCGCCACCAGCATACCCAGAAAGATGATGGCCCCCCCCGCATAGGCCGGGCCCGACAGCACTTCTCCCAGAAGCAGAAACGCGAAGACTGCGGCCAGTGGCTGCGTGAGCGTGAAGATTATCGCGGCGCGGGTCGCGCTGACGAAGCGCTGCCAGTAGAGCTGTATGGCCAGTGTGACGGCCACCATCGTCCCCAACACCAGCCACCGCCACACAAACGGCCAGTCAAAGGTAACCGAAGGAGTTTCCAGAAGGATCATAGCGGGGACGGATACGAGCAAAGCTCCCGCCGTCTGCACCACAGTTAGCACCCTCGGGTCGTATTCGCTGGTGAATATCTCCACGAGCACTATGTAGAGCGCATAGAGAGCCGCGGCGCCGATAGTCAGAAGATCGCCCCTGTTTAATCCTGCACCTGCCGGAGATGCGAGAACCCAGAGTCCCAGGGTGCAGATGACCACACCGACCAGTGAGGTGGGCGTTGGGAGCTTCTTCTCCAGCACGATGACAAACAGTGGAACTATGACCACTGCCATCCCTGAAAGGAAACCCGACATAGTGGCCCTTGTCAGCTCCAGGCCTGCAGTCTGCAGTACGAAACCGCCTCCGAGTACAAAGCCCAGGAGGATCCCCCTCAGGATTATTCCAGGCTGAATTTTTTTTAGGAGATGCCCATACATCACCAGCCATATCGCACCTGCAAGCAGAAACCGCAGTATCACAAAGAGGATCGGAGTTACCCAGTCGAGGGCCTCCTTGGTCAGAGAGAAACTGATACCCCAGAGGATGACAATGAAGAGGAGGGCAATATCGGCCTGGGTGCTGCGCTTCATTCCATATGTATCCTGATCGGCGGCCTGTCCACCAACAAAAAAGGAGCGGGAACCCCACGGCCCGCGCTCCTTTCCTGTCCTTGTTGTGTGGTGGGCTCTACCTTACGGCGTCTTTCAGCGCCTTCCCGGCCTTGAACTTCGGCACGGTGCTGGCAGCGATGTTGATCGAAGCACCTGTGCGTGGGTTGCGACCGGTTCGTGCCTTCCTGTACGAGGTCGAGAAAGTACCGAAACCTACGAAGGTTACCTTCTCCCCCTTTTTCAGTGTGCTGGCGATCTCACCGAACGTGGCGTTTATGGCAACTTCCGCCTTGGCCTTCGAGATTCCTGCCGCATCGGCGGCCTTCGCCACGATCTCCTTCTTTGTCATCCTGTCACCTCCTGCCGGTCAATAATGGTTCTGCAGCTTACGCTGCTCATTAAAACTTGCCGTCATCTTAGGCGGCGTCCGGAACGAATGTCAAGTCATTACCCGACGAAAACCCGCGTCAGAACACGGTTTGTCGCCGTTCGTATTTGATCTCGGGAATCTCCTTGATACTGATCACGAACCAGTATCCACTTCCCGGCCCGGTCGGTACTATCTGCAACCTGGCCTCCCAGCAGTGGAGATCCCGATAAATGCTGAACGACTGACGAACCAGCTCCTTGCCGGCAAAGTCGTATCGCGCCGACCAGGTTAAGGTCCACTTCGGCACATTCACAGTAAGCGATCCGTCCAAACTATGCCGTGGGTCCGCACGTTCTCTCGTCCAGGCGTAATTGTGACCCAGCGTCAAGTTCCAGCGCCTGCCACTTTCACGGACCCGCTCTACAGCAGAACTGAAGAACCGGCCCGTTTCCCGTGTCGGTACCCCGAAGGGAACCTCCTCCTCACCCACGGCCGCCCCAGGCTGCTGCTCGGCCTCCTCGGAAACGCCTTCCTCACCCGGCTGCGCACCGGCCTTTCGTCCCCCCAAACCCAACCACCCTGCCACCGTTGCACTGTCAAGGCGGAGGGAACTCCGATAGCTGGCCGACTCAGTAACCGGTGTCCACTGGAACCGGTCGACCCCAGGCGCATAAAATCTGTGAACCACATTCATCTGCAGGTTCAGCATGCGCCCGGCATTTGTTACCAACGAAGTGCGTACGTCCGACAGTTTGCGCCCGATGGCCTTCGCGTTGTATGAGCCGCTGGTGGTCACTCTGGCGAGGTCCAGCTTACGTTCCTGCTCCCCGACCTGGCGCTTCATCTGGAAGATCTGACCCAGGCTGAACGACAGACTCTGCTGCCCGCGGGGATTTCCTCCGAAGATACCGGGCACCGTAGGTCTATCTGAAAAGTCGGGCTCGTAGTTGACAGAGAGGCTCGGCTCGACAACATGCCGGAAGAAGGCATTGATGCCGAACGGACGATCCGCCATCCCGTAAAGCTTGGTGCTCGCGCGCAGCGAAGACCTCCAGAGAAGGCGCCGCTGGAAGTCATCCTGCGCCGTAGAGCCGACGTACCAGTCCTCGCGGGCGGAAAAGCTCGGCTGCAGGTTCAGCCATCCCAACACCTTCCCCGAATAGCTCAGGTTGGCCCGCTGCTCGACACCCGCCTGGGTGATGGTCGTATCGCCTTCCGCGGGTGTCTGAGGATCTATAGGTTCCGAGCGAATATTGGAACGCAGTGACATGTTATAGTCGATATAGAAGTTCTCGTACCAGACGGGGCCTGCCGGTTCCGTTTCCCTCCCCCCGGCTGCAAGTCCAAATCCGGTCAGACCGCCGGGGACACCCTGCCCGGCGCCACGGCCACTGCTGCCGAAGAGGGGGCGGCGGGGAAGGCGGAAGGTCATGGATGGAAACTGGGAATTCGTCACGTCCGTGTCGAGATAGCGAGTTTGACTGAGGGTAACCGCCAGGTTACTGCCGTTCTCGAAGCGTTTACTGACGTTCATATGGCTGCGCAGGATGCGCTGCAGGCGGCGCTCAAGGTTGTCCGAGAGGAGCTTGTTGAAATCAGCGGTGGAGCTGAAGATCCCCTGCGCTA
>JAGLTZ010000066.1 GCA_023135015.1 Candidatus Latescibacterota bacterium | reverse complement strand
ATGTGCCGCAGCACGCCGAGATAGATATATCAGTACCAGCTACGGTACTGGATGTGGTGTTGATGGGCCGGTTGAGCCGTTCCTCCTGGGGCCTTCAGTATGGGAGTCTGCATATCGAACGGGCGCTTGATGCGCTCTGCAAGACAGGGGTGGAGAAATTGTCGGACAGGCCGGTAAGCGAGCTTTCCGGCGGGCAGCGGCAGCGGGTCCTCGTAGCGAGGGCTCTGGCGTCGGAGGCCGAGATCCTGCTTCTGGATGAGCCGATGGCAGGAGTGGACGCTACAATGGAACAGAGCCTCCATGAGTTGCTCGGCCATCTGAACGAGCGCCTGCCGATTGTTGTAGTGAGTCACGATATTTCCTTTGTCTCAACTCACGTTAAAAGCGTGGCCTGTCTCAACCGAAGGCTGGTCTGCCATGGGTCGTCGGATATCACGGCCGAGATGATAGCAGAAGCGTACGCCGCAACCGGCCATCTCAGGTATGTCCAGCATACCGACGAGTGCCCGGCCAGTTACCAGGGGGAAAGGGAGGAGCAGTGATCGGGTTCTTCCAGGATATGGCGGCCAACCCGCTTCTGTTAACCGGTCTGCTGGCGGGTCTGCTGGCCGGTGTGGCCTGTGGAGTGATGGGGCCGCTCGTGGTAACCAGGCGGATCGTCTTCCTTACCGGAGCGATTGCGCATATGGCAGTCGGTGGTATAGGAGCTGCTATTTATCTTCGTACCCATCTTCAAGGTCTTGCGGGCGGCCTGGAGCCGTTCCACGGGGCGGTTGTCGCCGCGATAGCTGGAGCCGTGCTGATCGGTGTTGTACACGACCGTGCGCACGAGCGGATGGATACGCTGATCGGTGCCATGTGGGCCATCGGAATGGCCACAGGCATCCTGCTGGTTAAATACACGCCGGGTTATCATGTGGAGCTGATGAGCTATCTCTTCGGTAATATTGCAATCGTCCAGTGGGAGGATGTGCTGAGGATTGTCGTTATAGTAGGAATCATTCTTGTTGTGGTGGCCCTGTTCTATAAAAGGCTGATCGCGCTGTGCCTCGACGAGGAATTCTCTGCCCTGCAGGGTGTCAACGCCCTCCAGACCAATCTTCTGCTCCTGACCATGGTGGCGATTACTGTGGTCAGCCTGATGCAGATCGTCGGGTTGATTCTGGTGATCGCTCTGCTGACTCTGCCGGCGGCGACGGCAGGGCACCATGTTAAGCGGCTGGGACCCATGATGATCGTGGCTACCGTCCTGAGTGTGCTGCTGACGACCCTGCCGAGAATAGCCGTCTATGGATCTGGGGTTTCACCTGAATCGGCGATTGTCCTCGCCGCGGGCGCAGTTTACTTGATATCGATCATCTGGACCCGGTTCAGGACGGCGCTTAAGCAGAAGCGGCAGCTGAAGGCTCTGCCTCTATGTTGAGCTGATCCGGGCTCAGAGCAGCAGTTTCCTCTCCTTCGCCGCCGCTTCGAGCTCCTCTTGGAAGTCGGGATGGGCGATCGAGATCAGGGCCTGGGCCCGTTCCAGAAGGTTCATCCCGAAGATGTTTGCAACACCGTACTCCGTGACCACGTAGTGGACGTCAGCCCGGCTCGTGACCACGCCCGCTCCCTGCTTGAGGAAGGGAACGATCCGTGACATGGTGCCCCCCTTAGCGGTGGAAGGGATAGCGATAATCGGCTTGCCTCCCTTAGAGCGGGCTGCCCCCCTGATGAAGTCGACCTGACCTCCGAAACCTGAATAGATATATGAGCCGATCGAATCGGAGCAGACCTGGCCGGTCAGGTCCACCTCGATGGCGGAGTTGATGGCGGCCAGGTTGTCATTCTGGCTGATTATGAAAGGATCGTTCACATAGTCTACAGGGTGGGCCTCCAGCAGAGGGTTATTGTCCACGAATTCGTAGAGTTTCTCGCTCCCCAGGGCGAAGGTAATTATCACCTTGCCTGGATGGAGGGTCTTCTGGGCACCGGTGATGAGACCTCGCTCGATTGCCTGCATCGCCCCGTCCGAGATCATCTCTGTATGGATGCCCAGTTCCAGGGGCCCGTCCAGAGCCGCATAGACGGCGTCGGGGATCCCGCCGATCCCCATCTGGATCGTCATGCCCGGTTCGATGAGTTCGGCGATGTAGTTGCCGATGGTGGTTTCCACTTCGGTGGCGGGCTTGGACTGCAGTGTGGGAAGGGGTTCGGTAGTCTCCACTACGGCCTGGATGCGGCTGACGTGGATGAACGAGTCGCCGAGGATACGGGGCATCTTCTCGTTAACCTGCACTATAACCAGTTTAGACGACTGGCAGGCCGCCTTCGATGCCAGTGTCTCGACCCCGAGACTCATGAACCCGTGTTCGTCCGGCGGTGAAACCATCACCATCGAGATATCCAGCGGAACGATTCTCTCGGTAAAGAGCCGCGGGATCATATAGAGGAAGATGGGCACGTAATCGGCACGACCGTCGTTGACGGCCTCGCGGTCGGCGGGGCCCACAAAGAGCGAGTTGTGCCTGAAGTGCCCGGACATTTCCGGTTTGGAAAGCGGGTCCTCACCGATGAGGAGAACGTGGTTGAGCTGTATGTTCTCCAGCTCGTCCTTTCTTTCTGCGAGCGCGTTGACCAGGGCCTGTGGGATGGCTGCGTTGCCCCCGTAGTAGACCCTGTCGCCGCTCCTGATCATCTGAACCGCCTCTGCAGCACTTGTAAGCTTGGATTTGTAGTCGTCAAGCCAGTTCATAAACGCTAACCCTCTTCCATCAGCTGCCGCAGCGGGGTGGCCGGTATTTCAAACACTTCTCCCGCGCCCTGGTTGACCATCCGGCCTTTGTAGAGGAAGACACTTTCACCCAGCCCCGGGTCATCGCGGAGCGCGGCCTCAACACCTTTCTCTGCCATCTCAATGATATAGGGCAGTGCGGCGTCGGCGAGTATGCGGGAGGCGGTCCGGGCGATGTTGGCGGTCATGTTGGGAACGCAGTAGTGCACAACATCGTGCATGATGAAGGTGGGATCGTCTATGCTCGTGGGCCGGCTTGTTTCCACACATCCGCCCTGGTCGATGGAAATATCGATGATCACGCTTCCCGTTCTCATCGCCTTCACCATCTCCTCGGTGACCAGGTAAGGTGTGCGCTCGCCTGGGACCAAGATCGCCCCGATCACGACGTCCGCGATCGCAGTGTAGTGGTTGAGGCGTTTGGGGTTGGAGACCGCAGTTACCACCTGGCCCGAGAGCTCCCGGTTTATCGTTCGTAGATTCGCCAAGTGGTCATCGAGGACCACTACATGCGCCCCGCTGAGAAGGGCGCTGCGGGCAGCGGCGAGCCCGACACTTCCCGCACCCAGGATGAGTACGGTCGGCGGCGGGACCCCGGGCACATTCCCCATCAGAATTCCTCTTCCCCCCTTCTCCGTCTGCAGGTAATGAGCCGCAAGGGGGATTGCCATCTGTCCGGCCATTTCGCTGAACGGAACCAGTACGGGCATCTCCCCGTTCTCATCCCTGATGAGCTCGTACCCGATCAGGGTGGTCTCGAGTTCCATGAGGCGTTCGACTTTCTCACGCGGTTGAACAGCTAGATGGTGGAATGCGCATACCACCGACCCCTGTTTCAGAAGATCCAGCTCATCGGTCGATATCACGCCGACGCGGCAGACAATGTCGGCCCTCTTGTAAACCTCGTCAGCGCTGTAGACGATCTGTGCTCCCACCTCTCCGAAATGTTGATCGGTGAAGTGGGCAGCCACTCCTGCATTCCTCTCGATCAGAACGGTATAGCCGAACTTCGTCAGGCGGGAAATGGCCAGGGGGGTGAGCCCTACCCGGTGTTCGTGACGGTGGGTTTCTCTCGGAACGCCGATGACCATCTTGCAGCCTCCTCAACCTCCGGGACGGATAGTATGTTTGACATCACCAGTAAGAAAACGAATCAACAATACGGCGCCAGCCGATCCCGGAATATACTTGCAGAATCGGCAGTGGTGGATAGAATACCTGTGGAAGTACGATGCAGCAGTACCCGAACCGATAAATGCAGGCATCTTGGGTCATGTTGCGACCCGGGTGCCTTTTTTGTTTAACGGGTTCGACGTATGGGCAGCCTCGTAAGGGCGCCGGCTGTCAGGGCCGGCTTTAATTGGAGTGTATCCGCTCCGCAGTAAAAGGAAGTACTTGTAATGCCTCAAGGAACAGTAAAGTGGTTCAATGACCAGAAGGGTTACGGTTTCATCGCAATGGAAGGCGGCGATGACGTGTTTGTCCACCAGGCTTCTATTGAGATGGAAGGGTTCCGGTCGTTGAGTGAAGGTGACAATGTCGAGTTTGAACTTGTGGACGGGGATAAGGGGCCCTCAGCCGCGAACGTCCGAAAGATTTAGTCCCGAATAGCAGACCGGAAGCAAAAAAGCCTCCCGGGCATATGTCCGGGAGGCTTTTTCGTATGCCCGTCACGCACGGGTGCGGATATACTCAGTGTCCGATGCAAATTATTTACCGGATCGTACTCACAAGGCGGGAGAGACAGTGAAAAATAATCATCGCTTGCTGTGTGGATCGGTTTGGGGGTTCGCAGGTGCCAGCCTGCTGGTTGTGATGACCAGCTGCAGCAGAGAGAGTAAGGCTGGAGAGATGCTGCCATATCAGAACCCGGAGAAACCGATAGAAGAGCGTGTAACTGATCTCGTTTCGCGGATGACGCTGGAAGAGAAGGTTTCGCAGATGATGAATTCCGCGTCCGCGATAGAGCGGTTGGGCGTCCCGGAGTATAACTGGTGGAATGAGGCGCTCCACGGTGTCGCCCGGGCGGGCAGGGCGACCGTGTTTCCGCAGGCAATAGGTCTTGCGGCTGCATGGGATACCGATCTCATGTTCCGAGTGGCGACGGTCATCTCCGACGAAGCCCGCGCCAAGCATCATGAGTTCGTCCGACGGGGGGAAAGAGGCATCTACGAAGGGCTCACCTTCTGGTCGCCGAATATAAACATCTTCCGCGACCCGCGCTGGGGTCGTGGCATGGAGACCTACGGTGAAGATCCCTATCTCACAGGCCGGCTGGCTGTTCAGTTCGTCAATGGCCTGCAGGGGGACGATCCGCGCTACCTCAAGACGGTTGCCACGCCGAAACACTACGCTGTTCACAGCGGCCCAGAGCCCGACCGGCATTCCTTCGACGCAGTGGTCGACGAACGCGATCTGAGGGAAACATACCTTCCTGCGTTCAGGGCCTCGATAGTGGAGGCTGGTGCCTACTCGGTCATGTGCGCCTATAACCGGTTCCTGGGGGAGGCCTGCTGCAGCAGCGAGTATCTGCTCATGGACATCCTTCAAGGTGAGTGGGGATTCGAGGGGTATGTCGTCTCCGACTGCGGGGCGATCAGCAACATCTACCGGGAGAATGCGCATCACCTCGTTGAGACACCACCTGAGGCCGCAGCAGCGGGTGTAAAGGCTGGTACCGACCTGAACTGCGGCCGGGTCTACCAAACCCTCGTTGAGGCTGTGAATCTGGGTTACATAACCGAGGAGGAGATAGATGTTTCTGTGAAGCGGCTGTTCACCGCCAGGTTCAGGCTGGGCATGTTCGACCCGCCCGACATGGTCCCCTGGGCGGAGATCCCTTACCGCATCAACGATTCGAAAAGGCACGCTGGACTCGCGCTCGAGGCCACCCGCAGATCGATCGTTCTTCTCAAGAATGAGCAGGGGCTGCTCCCACTTGCCAGGAACATGGGCACCATCGCGGTAATCGGTCCCAATGCTGACGATGTGGGGGTTCTGCTCGGCAACTACAACGGTACCCCCTCGAGTCCCGTCACGCCTTTAGAGGGAATCCGGCAGAAGGTCTCCTCCCGCACAACGGTTCTCCATTCAAGGGGATGTGACCTGGCAGAGGGCATGCCTACCTATGAGATCGTTCCTTCCCCAGCTCTCTTTCCTGCCGACGGTTCTGAAGAGAACGGGCTGAAGGGTGAGTATTTCAACAACCGCGATTTCGAGGGGGAGCCTGTGTTTACCCGGATAGACAGGGAGATCGACTTCAACTGGTGGGACCGGGCCCCTGGCAGAAGAATGGACACCGACAACTTCGGCGTGAGGTGGACCGGGACACTGGTACCGCCCGTTTCGGGTGAGTATTCGCTGGCGGTCAACGGCTTCGGAGGAGTCAGACTCACACTCGATGACAATCAACTGGTGGAATACAGCAGTAGGCACCATCCACGCATCCGTTCGGCCCGCGTCACGCTCAAAGCGGGCAAATTGTACCGGATCAAGGTCGAGTTCTGGGACCTGAACAGCGACGCCACCATGCAGTTCCTCTGGTCGTACTCCGATCCGGACGTTGGCAATGATGCCCTGGAGGTAGCCAGGCGGGCCGATGCCGTCATCCTTATGATGGGACTATCGCCCCGGTTGGAGGGGGAGGAGATGAGGGTTGATGTGCCCGGTTTCGAGGGGGGGGACAGGCTCAACCTAAAGCTGCCGCAACCACAGGAGGATCTGATCAGAGCGATAGGAAGTCTTGATAAGCCTGTGATTCTTGTGCTGCTGAATGGAAGTGCGTTGGCGGTCAACTGGGCCGACGAGCACATCCCGGCCATCGTGGAGGCATGGTATCCGGGGCAGGCCGCCGGAACAGCGATAGCCGATGTTCTCTTCGGTGATTACAACCCGGCAGGGAGGCTGCCGGTCACTTTCTATAAGTCGATAGAGCAGCTCCCGGCGTTTACTGATTACACCATGACCGGCCAAACCTACCGGTACTTTAAAGGGGAGCCGCTCTACCCGTTCGGTCACGGTCTGAGCTACACCACCTTCGAGTACAGTAACCTCAGGCTTCCCGGGACCGTGCAGGCCGGCGAGAATGTGACCCTCTCGGTGGATGTGAAGAACACAGGAGGCACGGCGGGTGAAGAGGTCGTCCAGCTATATGTGACAGACCTCGAAGCTTCGGTGCCTGTGCCGATCCGGTCGCTGCAGGGATTCAGAAGGATCTTCCTGAGACCTGGAAGGAGCTCGACGGTCACCTTTACCTTGAAGCCCCGTCAAATCTCTCTGATCAACCAGGGTTACAAGCGTGTGGTGGAACCGGGCGTTTTTGAAGTGAACGTGGGCGGAAAACAGCCCGGCTTCAGAGGAAACGCCGACTCCCCGACCACAGGGGTCGTGACCGGACATTTCGAGGTTATCGGACAGGTCTTTACTGTTGCTGTCTCTCACAAATAGTGGAGGGTGCTCGCCGGCAACAGCCGGACTCGCGGTCCACAGAACGGACTCCGGACGGACACTAGGCAGGGAATCTTCGAGGATGGAGTGATACGACCGGGGGAAGCGAACAGCAGTCAGGATATACGTATCAACTCATTCCTCAGCGAAAAAGGATCCTCTCCTTCGATCCCTCTGAGAGAATCGCTGAGGGCCCGGAAGAGACGCCTCTGTATCCGATACGCCTCCCTGTTCCCGGGGGAGGGTTCTTTCCGCCGGCTCTCATCCAGGACTATAAAAGGTCCAGCCAATGCTTTGAGGGAGTAATTTCCCCCGGACTCCTTATTCCAGACCCACGCCGCGTGGATGGCAGCTCCCAGGGCGGCTCCTTCCCCCTGAACCGGAACGGTCTCTGCCTCGAATATATCTGCGATCGTCTGACACCAGGAGGGAGAGCTGGCCAGTCCTCCGGTGAGGTGGATGGCTTTCGGTCTCACCGGCATCCTGCGGAATCCGGCATAAAGATTGTTCACGTGGCCCTCGAGTATGGCCCTGCACAGCGATTCCTTCTCGAAGTCCTCCAGCCCGAACCCGAAATAGACCGGCGATGCCAGGGGGAGATCGGGCGTCCTTTCTCCCTCATACCACGGTATCAGCAGCTTCCCGCCGTTGCCGGCTTTCGTGCCGGCAATGATCGAGTCGAATACCGTATGGGTTATTCCGAACTTTTCGAGAAGGGCGTTGTACCCGTTGGCCATGTTGGAGACACAGAGCAGGGGGAGATAGTGACCGGTGCTGTCGCAGAATGAGGCGATCTCGCCGGTTGGGTCCACGTAGGGTTCTTCAATGAACGTGTAGGCCGTTCCGCTCGTTCCCAGACTGACCGTCACGATGCCGGGCTCGAAGTTCCCCGTCCCGATCGCTCCGTACATGTTGTCGCCACTGCCCGCGTCGATCCTGCACTCGTGGGAGAACCCGTATTTTTCCGCCAGGGCGGGGGAGATCACTCCGATGGTTTTATCGGAGGGTTCGACCGCCGGGAGCTTCTCGGACAGGGTGGGGTCGATAGCCTCGATCACCTTGCTCGACCAGGCGCGCTTCACCGGATTCCACAGAGCCATTCCAGAGGTATCGCCCGGTTCCATCACTGCAACCCCTCCCTTCTCGGCGCCGGTCAGATACCAGTTGGTGAAGTTATGGACGAGGAAGAGGATGGCAGCATTTGAGTAAGAGTCCCGCTCGTGCCGCAGCATGTGGAGTATCTTGGGAGCCGTGTATCCTGTTCGCTGAGTATTTCCCACCTCCTCGATCATTTTCTCCATACCGCCGACCCGTTCGGTCAGCAGTCTGCATTCTTCAGCGGTTGAGTAGTCGTTCCACAGCTTGCTGCGGTTCCGCGCCAGATTTCCCTCTTTGTCCAGTGCCACCAGCCCGTGCTGCTGGCCGGAAACAGAGATGCACCTGACCTGTTCCTGTTTGATATCCGCTTCTTTCAGTCTCCCGAACAGCAGCTCCACCGCCTCGATCCACATCCGCGGATCTGATTCCGAAACCCCTTCCTCCAGTCCCCGTACGGCTCCCTCGCTCGTATTGTAATGGGGCAGGTCCTCGTCGTAATTGACCGAATCGATGTAGGCTGTAGTCTGTTCTGCAAGGTCTATGATGACGATCTTGCAGCTCTGGGTCGATACATCCAGCCCGGCGAAGAGTCCTTCCACAGTATCAGCCTCCTACAAGTTACCGTTCACTGCCTTTTGGACCTGCATGTTCTCGGGGTTCTGCAGTTTCCTTTCTATGCGCTGGGCGGCGAGGATACCTTAACGCAGCACTCCGGGCACATCATATTAGTACACCGTTCCGTAATTAAGGTTCAGGGGATCGGGGAGTGCGTCAGGGTTGTGTGGACGGATCCCAGCTGGTGCGCATGTCTTCGTTCAAGCTGTCGAGCTGTTTCATGTGCTCGGATGAGATTGTGAAATCGAAAACCTGCGAATTCTCCCTGATACGATCGGGATTGGCCGATTTTGGAATTACCACCAGATCGTGCTGCAGCGCCCAGCGAATCAGAATCTGCGCGGGGGTCCGGCCGTAATCATCCGCCATAGCCATCAGTTCCTTGTGGTTGAGGCGCCTGCCCTTGGTAAGGGGGCTGTAGGCTTCCAACTGAATACCTTCCCTGTTGCAGAAATCGAGCAGGTCCCTCTGGAAGAGGAAGGGGCTGAACTCAACCTGGTTGACCGCCGGAACTACGCTGCAGGAGGCGAGCAGCTCTTCCAGGTGCCAGATCATGTAGTTGCTCACGCCGATGGCCCGGCAGACTCCCTCCTCGTACAGTTTCTCAAGCGCCCTCCACGAGTCTATCCGGAGATCCTCGACCGGCCAATGGATTAGGTAGAGGTCGATATATTCCAGCCCGAGGCGATCCAGGCTTTTGTGACAGGCCCTGATTGCCCTTCTATAGCCATGGTCACTGTTCCACAGCTTTGTCGTAACGAAGACTTCCTTCCGGTCCAGCCCGCTGTGGTGGACCGCCCGCCCGACCGACTTCTCGTTCCCGTACATGCTGGCGGTGTCGACGTGTCTGTAACCGGTTTCCAGGGCACAGCCGACGGCCCTCTCCGCCATACGACCCGCCCGCGTCTGGTAAACGCCGAGGCCGAGCACGGGGATCGAGGTGCCGTGGTTGAGGGTTATTCGTGTATCGATGCTCAGATCCACGGGCTGCCGGTGATTATGGTTCTTCAACTGGCTCTGGTGCCTCTTTACCCAGTTTAACCTTCTCCAATATTCCTCCGGCTTTTGCATCAGATCTCAAAAGCAGAATAGCGAATACGAAACCGACTAAGCCGAGGGAAGCGAACATCAGCTGGCTGGCCGTGTAACTCTGCGTGGCGTCCCGCAGCAGTCCGTTCAGCCATGGGAAGAGGGCCAGCCCGATATTCTGGATCATGAAGATCAGCCCGAACGCGGTCCCGACGGCCTTCTCCTTTACGATCAGTGGCACCGCCGGCCACAGGACAGCGGAGACCAGAGAGAAGGAGAACCCCAGAACGGCCATGGGGATGATGGGGTAGATAGTTGTAAGGCCCATCAGTGCGTGGCTGGGGATCATGAGCAGTGTGCCCAGGAGCAGGAGCGTGCCCCGCCGGCCGATCCGGTCTACAAACCCGCCGATGATCGGCGCAAGGACCATTGAGAAGAAGACTATGATGCTGGTGATGCGGCCGCCTAACTGAGTGGAGACCCCCCACTTGTCCACGAAGAAATCGGTGGAGAGGGAGGTGAAGGGAAAGATCGCCGCGTAGAAGGTCACACAGAGGAGGGTAATGAACCAGAGAGAGGGACCGAAATTCTTGATGTCGGAGATAACGATCTTGTCCCCGGCGGGCGCCTCGGCGAGTCTGGTCCGATCGCGCGCTCTCTGCTCCAGTGTGATATAGAAGATCGTGAAGATCATGGAGAGAGCACACAGGCCGGCCGCGAACCAGAGGGCGGCGCGCCAGCCGCCGAACGCCTCCGCAACAGTGGCCTCGATATTGAAACTGACCAGCGTGCCAAGCCGCATGAAGGTCAGTGCGAAACCGAAAGCGAGTGCGAGTTCCTTCCCCTTGAACCACTTTGCCAGGATCGCGCTCTGGCAGACGATCAGGGACTCGGCACCGATCCCGAAGATCGTACGGCCGATGATCATCACGGTAAGGTTGGGGGCCGCTGCGACGATGACCGCGCCCAGTACGATCAGGCTGGAGAGGACGATACTCATCACGCGGGTGCCGAACCGGTCGATCATAATCCCGCCGATGAGCACCATCACGACGTTCGGCCAGCTGTAGAAGCTATAGAGCAGACCGATCGCTTCACGGTCGATTCCCAGCCCTTCGATAATCAGAGGTGAGAGCGCCCCGATGCTGTCGTAGGCGAAATAGCTGCCAAAGAGCATAAGTCCGGCAGCAACCATGATGACCCACCGGTAAACATTCGATGTGGGATCGAAGAAACGGGGGTGAACGGGAACCGGTTCGTCCATGGGGGTCTTACCTTTCTCTCTTTTCGAAATGAGCCTCCATCAGCACCCACACCTCAGGATCGAGAACGACGTTGCGGGGGGCGGTATCCAGGGCCAGGGTGAATGAATTCTCCCTTCTGTTCAATTCGAGCACCTCGATCCTGGGAGCGTCCTCTCCTGGAAAGTAGACCCCTATTTCTACAGGCATTCGGAAGAATGTGCCATCTGTTTGTGCCTGGCTCACTTCGATCTTCAGCTCTCCGGCGGTCGCATCATAGTGCCAGAAACCCTCGTATCGGGGCTGTCCGGGCTGGAAGATCCACTGGTTGAAGAACCAGGAGAGATCCTCTCCCGACACCTCTTCCATCACATTTTGGAAATCCACTGTCAGGGCGTTGCCGTTCTGATGCCTGATGTAGAACGTGCGTATCCCCGCCCACCACACATCATCTCCGAGCAGCCGCCGTAGCATGTGGAGCACCCAGGCGCCTTTCTGGTAGGAGTTCGTGCTGAGCAGACGATTGGAGATGGTTAGGGTCGTGTCTACGACGGGGGAGGTTGGATTCCGGCCGTAGTATCTCAAGACCCGCGTGCGCGATACCTCCATACCCTCGACAAAACGATCCCTTCCGTAAGTCGCCTCCATGTAGATGTCTTCGAAGTATGTTGCGAAACCTTCGCTGAGCCATATGTGGTGCCAGTCGGCCTCGCTGACCGAGTCGCCGAACCACTGGTGGGCGATCTCGTGGGCTAGAAGGCTTTCACTCCAGCGCGGAGGTCCCGATCCGCGCCCCTCATTGTAAAAGATCGCGCTGGCGTTCTCCATCCCGCCATACCGGGTCTTCGACTGGACATTCGCCAGTTTTGGGTATGAGTAGGGACCGATATGCTTGTCGAAGAACGCGAGTATGGGATGGGCCAGAGCGAAGTCGCGGAAACCGGCCTCACGATCCTGTGGGTATACCCACGTCTGCACCGATATGCCGTCGTATTCATCGAGGTACTGCACCGCAAACCGTGCGACACCAATGACCATCAGCTTGGTGGCCAGCGGTGCCGTCTCTTGCCAGTGTGTCAGGCGAAAGCCTCCCGGAAGGTCTGTCTCCTCGGCCAATGCTCCGTTGGCCACGACCTGGTAGTGGTTCGGCGCGATTACTATGAATTCGCACGACGCCTTGTCTGAAGGGTGATCTACTGTCGGCAGCCAGTGGTGCGCCCTGTCGGGCCAGTTGTCCCCGAAGAAGGTGCGCTCATCGTACTTGTTCCTGGAGATAACCAGGCCATCGGCGGGGATCCCCGTATACGAAACGGTGTACGTCCTCTGTTCCCCGGTGGTGGAGGGTGACGACATATCGATCCAGATCAGGTCGTCGTCGTGGCTGAAAGCCAGAGATGAGTCTGATCGCGTAATTGATGTCACGGTCATGCCGGTGGCTGTCTCGACCGGCCCCCTCTCTGATGCCTTTCTTCTGACAAGGTCGAGATGGAATCTTGAAATGCCGTCCGCGAGGAAGCGTACGGTGATCCTCGCTTTGCCTTCGACAATATCGTTCTCGTCGGTGAGCCTGAGCTGGAAGGCGTAATGAAGGATGTCCACATGCGGATTGCGCGGGTAGTTATCGGCGGCAACCGGCCGGCAGAACAGGGCTGCTGTGATTAAGGAGAGGGCCAAGAGTCTAAATGCCGGCAGTATTTTCTTTTTTCCCGGTTTCTGCATTTTCAGCGACAACCTTTCCTGTTGCGTTCGAAGCGGCCCGGCCTGTGCGATTACCTGTGCAATTACGAGATCACCCTGGCCCCTTTAGTTGTCGGGGCGGCGCAGGTTGAACAGGGTCACACCGATGGCCTGCTTATGTGAAGTGAGGTCGGTAACCAGTACCACCAGGAATATCGGGCCTTCGTAAGTGGCTTCCAGGCTGGATAGATCTATCTGCATGTCGCGGGTGGCCCGTGGCTGTAGCCTCGAATAGTCGTGCTCGTGTGTGATCTTGATAATCCCTTCCTCAGGTGAGTGAGGGATGATGTAGTAGGATTCATGCCACACATAGTCGTGAAATTGCGACTCGGTCAGATTGCTGATTTCGAAGTAGAAAAAAAGGTCGTGTCCGAATAGCAGATACCGCGACGGAGCGGGTAGAATGCGGCTTCCTCCGCGTACGAATTTCCCACTTCCCTCCGTGGGCTGGATATCCGTGGCCAATAGAATCGGAGAAACCTGGAGTTCATCCGTGCCGTACGAAGCCAGATCCAGGCTGAGGAGCGCGCCTCCCGAGGTCTCGCTCTCTGGGTCCTCAGCCGAGAGATAGGCTATGTATGAGCCGGGTACGGTCTTGAACTTAAAGGTATCCAGAAGGAAGAGGTCTTCAGTATCCGGCTTGCCTTCGATCATGTAGCCTTTATGCCGGGTTGTTGAGTGTATTACGTTCAGCTCGTGATCTATCAGGGTAAATCGGGTGCGCAGATTCGTCGTATATCTTCCCTCTTCTTCGTGAATAAGCACCGCATCGGTCGGAATTCCGAACGAAGCCTGCACCTCCATCGAGTCCCCCTCTGTGGGGAATGCCACGGCATCCATGGTGATTGGAAGTGTCCGCAAGCGGAGCGGTATGCCGACCTGGTAGACCGGTGGCGGGGCCAGTACGTGCAGCTGTTCCAG
>JAGLTZ010000065.1 GCA_023135015.1 Candidatus Latescibacterota bacterium | reverse complement strand
TTCGACTATCTGCGCGACAATATGGCTGTAACCGCCGAGCATCGGGTACAGAGGAAACACCACTACGCCATCGTGGATGAGGTCGACTCCGTTCTCGTAGACGAGGCCCGTACTCCTCTGATCATCTCCGGCCCCGTGGACCGGAGTACGCACAAATTCGATGAGTACAAACCGAAGGTCCAGGGTCTGGTCCGAGCCCAGACCCTGCTGGTAAATTCCCTGTATGCCGAGGCGGACGAATTGATGAAGGAGGGTGAAGAGGAGGCAGATTCCGAGAGGGAATACCAGGCTGGTATCAAGCTTCTGATAGTGCAGAGGGGAGCCCCCAAGCACAACCGCCTGATGAAGCTGAAGAAAGAGACGGGTATCATCAAGCTGATCGAACGGGCGGAGAATGATTTCCTCCGTGAGAAGAAGATGCATACCCTCGATGAGAATCTCTTCTACGCCATCGACGAGAAGGCGAATACTGTAGACCTGCAGGAGAAAGGCCGCCAGAACCTCAGCCCCAACGACCCTGATCTCTTCGTACTTCCAGACCTATCAGAAAAGTTCAGCGAGCTGGAGGGCAGGTCCCAGAGCGGCGAAACCTCGCTGGAGGAGACCGAACTGCGCCGGGAGCAGATACACAGTGAATACGCTGACAAGAGTGAGCGCCTGCACAATATCCACCAGCTCCTGAAGGCGTACGCCCTCTTCGAAATCGACGTCGACTACGTCGTCCAGGACGGCCAGGTGATCATCGTGGACGAGTTCACCGGCCGCCTGATGCCGGGCAGGAGGTACTCGGAAGGATTGCACCAGGCACTGGAGGCCAAGGAAGGGGTCCGGATCGAGAAGGAAACCCAGACTCTGGCCACGATTACAATCCAGAACTACTTCAGGATGTATGAGACGCTGGCCGGAATGACCGGTACCGCCGAGACCGAGGCCGGCGAGTTCTGGGAGATCTACAAGCTGGACGTGCTGGTGATCCCTACCAACGAGCCGGTGATCCGTACCGACTACGAAGACGTAATCTTCCGCACCAAGCGGGAGAAATTCAATACGGTGGTCGACGAGATCAGCGAGTGCTACCGATCACAGCGTCCCGTTCTGGTAGGCACGACCAGCGTAGAGATCTCGGAAACCCTGTCGAGGCTGCTTAAACGGGCCGGGATCCCGCACGACGTCCTGAATGCAAAGCATCACCAGCGGGAAGCCGAGATAGTTGCCAAGGCGGGCCATAAGGGATCGGTGACGATCGCCACAAACATGGCGGGGAGGGGGACCGACATCAAGCTGGGCGAGGGTGTGGTCGAATTGGGTGGTTTGCACATCCTTGCAACCGAGCGTCACGAAGCGCGGCGCATCGACCGCCAGCTCCGCGGGCGCTCCGGCAGGCAGGGTGATCACGGCTCAAGCCGATTCCACCTTTCCCTCGAAGACGACCTGATGCGGCTTTTCGGTTCCGACCGTATTGCGGGTGTGATGGACAAGCTGGGGCTGGAGGAGGGGGAAGTAATCACGCACTCCATGGTCACCAAAGCCATCGGACGTGCCCAGCAGCGTGTCGAGATGCAGAACTTCTCCATTCGAAAGCGGCTCCTCGAATACGACGATGTAATGAATACCCAGCGCGAGGTGATATACACCCGCCGGGCGAGGTCTTTGGAGGAGGGATCACTGACTGAGGATGTGCAGGAACTGATCCTCGACCTGGCCCACGATATGATCGAAAAGTATACGGGGGAGAAGGCTTATCCCGATGAGTGGGATTGGGAAGGACTGCAGCGCGACCTGCTCGAAATCTGCTTCTTGGATCTTCAGATAGAAGCCGAAGACCGCGGGGAGATGACCGAAGAAGCCCTGATAGAGAGAATAACAGATACCGTGAGCCGGGCGTGGGAGCGTAAAAGAGAGGCTCTAGGTGAGGAATTCGCCGAGCGGCTTGAAAGGTATGCCATCCTCCGTGTACTGGATGAGAAGTGGATGAACCATCTATACGAGATGGATCGGCTGAAGGAGGGAATCAGTCTCCGGGCCTACGGCCAGAAGGACCCTCTCGTGGAGTACAAGCAGGAAGCGTACTATCTTTACATGGATATGCTCGCGGCACTGACCCGTGAGACGCTGCAGCTGCTCTTCAGGGAATCGGTAGCAGTAGAAAGCCAGCTCCTGCAGCAGCAGGCCAGACAGGTCAGGGGGAGTCGGGTCCAGGAAGTGCACCAGGATGCGGTTGGAATGGCCTTCAGGGGTGCGATTTCAAAAGAGGGAGCAGAGCAGGCGCAGGGAGAGACCAGAGGAGCTGCTGCTGCGGGCCCCGCACCGGACAAACGCCGACCAATTGTCGTAGAGAAAGAGCCGGGGATGAACGATCCGTGCCCTTGCGGTTCGGGCAAGAAGTACAAGCATTGCCACGGACGATGAAGACCGGCTATCCTGCCGAAGTAATGATGAAGTTGACCGCTCGAATTTTATGGGAGGACAGTACCTGATGCAGGGTGTGAAGTGGCTTCTCTCCAAACTCGTGATCCCTATAGCCGTCGTAGGCCGGGACAGGAGGCCTGTGGTGCGGATGGGGGACGCCCTGAACGTGGTGGAGCGGGTTCTTCTGGTGCTGCCCCTTCACGAAGAGGAGAGGCAGCGTGTACTGCCGCAGATTTTCCAATTCAAATCGGACTTTCCGCAGTGGACGCTCGATCTTCTCTTCATGGGAGGCTCGGTTCCCACGACCGAGAACGGGTTCAAGGGGATAGGAATCGTCAGGGCGACTGTTGAGGATGTCTCTCCTTTAGGTCTGCCGCGCAGGGATCTGGTCGGCCAGCTGCGCGAACGGGCCTACGATCTCGCTATCGACCTGAGCATGGATTCACACCCGTTCGTTCCTTATCTCCTCGGGCGTTCCCGGGTGCCTCTGCGGATGGGGGTCAACGATACCGGCCGCATGCGCGGCAGGTCATATAACCTGATGATACGTCTCAAGGAAAAAGACGAAGTCATGAAAGGGCTGGCAGATACCCTGGCTCCAATCTGCAAGGCTGGAACTGTGTGAACAGGCGGGTTCTTGTCGTCCGATTCTCCAGTCTGGGCGACGTTATTTTGACAGCGCCGGTATTTAAAATCCTGAAAAAGAGCAGGCCTGGTGTTCACACCACTTTCCTCACGAAAATGGAATATGCAGAGCTTCACAGGGCAAACCCGCACCTGGACGAGGTCAGGGCTTTCGATCCCCGCACGGAGTCCTTCAAATCGGTAGTTGATTGGGTCAGAAACGGTGATTTCGATCTGTTTGTGGATCTGCACAGGTCGCTGCGCAGCCGTCTCATTTCTATTTTCTCGGGCGTCCCTACTTTCCGCTACAGCCAGGATCGGTTTCGGAGATTCACGGTTATAGCCCGTCCAAGGTTTGGCGCCCGGAAAGGTATGCGGCCGGTTGTCGAGCGGTACCTGGAGGTGGTGGGGTGGGAAGGCAAGGTTGGATCGGATCCCGATTCCATCCCCAGGTTATATCTGAAAGACGAGGATTTACAGCGGGGCCGGCAGTGGCGGGAGAGGCTACAGGGAGAGCTGGATGGCCGTCTGGTGGTGCTTCTGCCCGGCGCGAAGCATCCACCCAAGCAATGGCCTAATGCCTATTTCTCTGAACTCGCCCAGATGCTCGCATGGCGCGGCGATATTCCTGTGCTTATGCCTCCTCCCGGCAGAGAGAAAATAGCTGCGGAAGTCGTGAACCAGGCCGGTGTTGAGGGCGTTCGTCTTAGCGAACCTCATGAGGATGCGATGGGGCTGGCTTCGGCTCTTGCGGCGGCCGACGCCGTTGTGGCAAATGATTCGGGGCCGATGCACGTAGCAGCAGCTGTGGGAGTGCCTGTGGTGGGGATTTTCGGTCCTACCAGCCCCGAGCTTGGATTTGCACCTTTAGGGAGGAATGCATCGTGGGTTCACCTCGGGCTCTTTTGCAGTCCTTGCAGCAAACACGGTAAACACCCCTGCTGGCGTGGTAAGAGGTACTGTCTCGATCAGATGAAACCGGAACTGGTTATAGAAGCGCTTGACGATCTTTTAGAAAGGGTCCAGGCGCAGAAAGACCTTTATTTATAAGCACTTACACCGTATATTTAAAGGTTGTTCCACAATAGCCAAATGCCCGAATACCCGTAGCTATTAGCAAAATCCATCCGCGTTGTGATTGTATGGCTGACAGGGGGATTTGTGAATGCAGACGATGACCAAAGGGTTAAAGATCAACGACAAGATCGTACACACAACATGGGGTGGGGGTTATATAAGAAACATTACGACCAAGCATGTTGCCGAAGAGGCAATCGAGTGCTATGAAATCGAACTGTTATTGAACACTTCCCGCGTTTTCGTCCCTAAAGCCAATCTGGACGTCGCTGATGTGAGGCTGCCCGGTACCAAGGCGGAGAATAAGAAGGCTATCGAGATACTCAGGGGCAGAAAGGGTCGACTGGCGAATGACTGGAAATCCCGCGTTACCTTCCTGAAAAACCGCCTCGAACAGGGAACCCTGAAGGTATACGCCCAGACGGTTAAGGACCTCCGGTCAGGTTACCTGGATGACACCATTTCGTCGACCGAGAGGAAGATATACTGCAGGGCCTACGATCTACTGGCGAGCGAAATTGCGCTGATCCGCGACTGCGATATTGCGGATGCGCATAAATATATCGAAAACCAATTGTCGGACTGAAATAGATCGCTTTCGGACTGAAATAGCTCTTTTCCGCTAAAGGTCCAACAATTCGAGTGACTGGCCGGGAGGGGTAGCTCTGTGTATTTCCCCAGGGACCGTCCACAAATATATCTCGAGGGTGGGCCCGACAACGGCTTCAAACAAGTGGCCCCCGACCACCTTCATTTCCTTGTCGCTCAGAACACAGTGGGTATGGGGGAATAGCGTTCCATCGCTTTTGCGGCTGATGTTGCCTGTGAGTGAAACAACCTCCAGCTCCTGGTCGAAGTTGTGGTCCACATAACTGCCTCTCCCCTGATCGTAGTAGCCGAGGCGTGCCTGCATTATGGCGCCTATGCCGGTGAACGTACCTGCGGCTATTTGCTGATCTTCGCAGAATGCCGTGATAGCATCGAGAACAGATTCTCCGGTTTCGAGCCGGATAACCCAGCCTCCATTAAAAGGCCGCTGGAGCATTTGATGTTCCTTCCAGTAAGGTGTTGAATGTAGCGGTTCGAAGATATTGCGGTTCCGGGTTGTTGCCAACACCGGCCGGATGCGAAAAACCTGTAGAGGCCGATTGAGATCAGGGAGACATATCCGGATGATTCAACATCTGCGCAGCAGGATTATCTGGGGGATAGTGTTCATCTTCACATTCCTCGCTGCCTCAGTGGCGCTTGTCGCACTGTTCCTGCCGGGGGGCAGGCAGTATACAGTGAGACTGATCCGCTGGTGGGCTCGCGTCTCATTAAGGCTTGCCGGTGTGAGGTACCGGGCAATTGGCGTCGAAAAAATCCCCGACGAAGGGCCAGTTGTTTATATCGCCAACCACCAGAGCACACTCGATATCCCAGTCAGTATTGCGGTGCTGCCCGGCAGGGTCCGGATGATGACCAAACATTCACTTTTTCGGATACCTGTTTTTGGATGGCTCCTGCATGCGGAAGGTTTCGTTCCCGTAGACCGGAAACACTTAAGGAAAGCAAGATTGAGCCTGAAGCCTGCTGCACGTGTGATCAAGAAGGGCGTCAGTGTATTCGTGTTTGCTGAAGGGACAAGAAGCCGTACCGGGGAGGTAGGTGCGTTCAAGACGGGAGGTTACCGCCTGGCGATCCAGGCCGGTGTGCCGATCGTTCCGATAGCCCTGATCGGGGCCGAGAATGTCCTGGGGGCGAGGCGCTGGCTCATCAAGAAGGGGGAGATCATTCTGGTTGTAGGTGAGCCGATTGAGACGGAAAGTCTCGAAATGGGGGATCGTACCAGACTGCGGGACGAGACCCGGCAGTGGATTGCCGAGACAAAAAAGAGCTACGAGTCGAAGTCCTCAGGAGATTCCTGAGAAGATCCCTCCTCCTGCGAATCATTCCATAAGTCGAGAAGGGCGCCTGTATCAAGGTCCTCCAGCTTTACTCCGTCGTCAGGCAGACTCCTTTCCATGCGCCGGAACCGCTCTTCGAAGCGCCGGGCAGCCCCGCGTAGCGCGGCCTCGGGGTCGATGCCGAATTCCAATACGGTGCTAACCATGGCCAGCAGGACATCGCCGAATTCTTTCTCCACTTCACGGGTTGCCTCTTCTGCCCCTTCTCCAGCTCGGGCAATCGCCTCCTCGAATTCCTCCCACTCCTCCCTGACCTTCGAAAGAGCCTGATCGCGGGATCTCCACCTGAATCCGGCGCGCTCTGCTTTTGAGAGCAGGTGGGCCGCTCTCAGCAGCGCGGGCAGGGACCCGGGAACGCCGTCGAGGGCGGATTCCTTTCCCTCCTTCAGTTTCAGGCGCTCCCAGTTCCGAAGGACCTCACCTGTGCCCGATACCGCTGTCGTGTTAAAGACGTGAGGGTGCCTGCTGATCAGTTTCTCATTGATGGCAGAGGCGATCGAGTCGAGATCGAAATCGCTTCTCTCTGCACCAAGCTGGGCGTGGAAGATGATCTGGAGAAGGAGATCGCCAAGTTCCTCAACCAGCCGCGCTGTGTCGATCTCCCCATCCATGTCCAGAACGTCCAGGACCTCGTATGTCTCTTCCAGCAGGTTGGTGCGAAGACTTTTATGATCCTGCTCCCGGTCCCAGGGACAGCCTTCGGGACCGCGAAGCGCTGACATGATCGCTTCCAGGCGTCGGAGCGGATCGCTAGGGAATGAATCTGTTTCTATCGGCATACAAGTATTCGCAGCAGCAGGGTTGACAGAGACGACATGTTCGGTAATAAAGGCATCATTATGACGGGCGTCCAGTGGATGGGGTTTTATGAATGATATCAATGTAGCACTACTATGTGTGGCCGCAGTAGCCATCATTGTCGTGCTCTCCGAGGTGGTGGGACGCTATTTCGGTATCTCTGGACGTATTACTCGCCTGGCGGTACATATTTCCAGTGGTGTTATAGTGGCACTTGCCCCTCTTCTGTTCCAGAATCGGTGGTGGCCTGCAGCAGCAGCTCTGCTGCTCCTGGTCTCCCTTTACCTGGCCGTACACTTTCACTGGTTGCCTTCAATTCATGCCGCCAGACCCTCCAGTTACGGTACTGTATGGTTCGCTGTTTCCGTGCTGCTGCTCTATCTGTTGGCCTGGGATGAGCCCGTTCTTATCACAGTGCCTCTTCTGGCTATGGCTTTCGCGGATGCTGCCGGCGTGATTGTCGGAGAGGCCAGGCGGTATACAATTCCTCTTCCACAAGGTTTTACCGGTAAGAGCTGGGATGGCTCGATCGCGGTGTTTGCAATCACCGGGCTGACGGTAAGTCTGGGATGGGAAGCTTTCGGACTGGCCGGGACTGGCCAGGCACTGTTGGTAGGGCTTGCATGCGCCCCGGTAGTTGCCATCGTCGAGGCGTTCTCCCGCCGCGGCACTGACAACCTGACCGTGCCGCTCGCAGCAGCCTTCACTCTGATGCTGTTAAGGGATTCTGCTGTCCAGCCGCAGGCGATGCTGTTGGCCGAGGCGGTAGCACTGGTCCTGGTTGCCACAGCCGTGAGGTGGAAGGCGCTGCGCCCCGATGGTGCGGCCGGGGCGTTCCTGATCGCAACCTGGCTTCTGGGTGGAGGCGGATGGCCCTGGACCGTGCCGATAATGGTGTTCTTCATCATCTCCAGTGTCCTTTCGCAGGTCAGCGACCGCAAACGCCGAGGCGAAACCAGGGTCATCGCAAAAGGCTCTATGCGAGATATGGCTCAGGTCGGTGCCAACGGCGGTGTCGCACTCGCGATATTCGCCGCTGCCGCTCTCGGGTTTCCTCCCGATCTGGCCTGGCCGGCCTTCCTGGGGGCCGTGGCAACGGCCACATCCGATACCTGGGCGACTGAGATCGGCATGGCGCTGAGGCGGCATGCAAGGCTCATTACTACTGGCCGAACAGTACCAGCCGGCACTTCCGGCGGAGTGACCCTGGTGGGATTCGCCGGCTCCGCGGCGGGGGCGCTGGTCATCGGCCTGGTGGCACTGATGCTTACACCGGCCGGCATTGAAGCGGTTGGGATCAGCGCACTCGCGGCTGCTGTCGGCGGGATTGCAGGATCACTTATCGATAGCTTCCTCGGTGCAACACTTCAGATCCAGTTTCGTTGCAACGGCTGCGGGGCATTGACCGAGAAAAAAAGGCACTGTGAAGGGGCCGGGGTCGAACCGATAAGGGGCTGGCGGGTGCTCAACAATGATGTTGTGAATGTGGTTTCATGTACAGCGGGCGCAGCGGTGGCGTTACTGGTGTCAGTAATTGTATGATTGTAGTAGGATAGGAAATAATTACAGGCGGTGGCGTCTGGGGACCCTTGAATCTTGACACCCCATCGACCCGCTCGTAGTTTCCGTTTTTCCAATGTTTAAGGGGGTTTAGGGCGATTAGCTCAGTTTGGTTAGAG
>JAGLTZ010000064.1 GCA_023135015.1 Candidatus Latescibacterota bacterium | reverse complement strand
TGCTCAACCCGCCGTTGTCGGACATGAATATCACGATCGTATTCTCCGCAACGCCCAGTTCATCCAGCTTCCTTAAGACCCGTCCGACACTCTCGTCGACACTCTCCACCATCCCCGCATATGCCGGGTTATCCTGCACCAGCTTGGTGATGCCGTAACTCTGTTCATCACGATGGGTAAGCCCCCCGGTCGTTGGTAGATCCGCGGCTTTGGCCCTGAACTTTTCAGCCAGTTCCTCCTTCGATTGAATCGGCGTGTGAACCGCATAGTGCGAAAGGTAGAGGAGAAACGGCTTCTCCCTGTTAGCCTCCAGAAACCCCAGCGCCTCATCGGTGAGCCGATCTGTCAGATACTCCCCTTCCCGGCCGCCATCGAGACCTGGAACATCCCACCGTGATCGCCTCTCATCTTCGCTCTTGTATGGATAGAAATAGGAGCTCGGCTGGCCTGCCCAGTGGCCGCCGATGTTGATGTCGAAACCCTGACGCTCTGGGAAATAGGGCTCATCACCCAGGTGCCATTTACCGATGAAGCATGTTGAATAACCCTCAGACTTGAATGCCTCGGCGACGGTGAACTCCTCCAGCGACATACAGTGTACATATTCGGCAGGGAGCAGCTCCCCCCTCTGCCGGCCGCCTATCCAGTCGGTCAGGTTGAGCCGTGCAGGATACTTACCGGTAAGAATGCTGGCTCTTGTCGGCGAGCATACAGGGCTGGCCGCATAGGCATCCGTGAACTGCATTCCCTCGCCCGCGAGCCTGTCGATGTTGGGCGTCTCGTAGAAATCGCTTCCATAGCAGCCCGTATCCACCCAGCCGAGGTCGTCGATAAGGATAAAGACGAAGTTGAGTTTCTTCTCTGTCCCGATGGCAAGCCTCGCCAGGTTACCCGCACAGCCCGGTACCGAAACCGCAGCCGCACTGATCCCGAGGGCTCCGAGGAAATCACGCCGGTTGAGTCTCTGCATTTCAGATATCCTGTCTCTCTCCCCGATGTGCTGCGCCGCCGGAATCAGCCACCATAATGTTTGCTGGCGGGCGGCCGGCCCGCAATTCCGATTCCATGAACCGCATTGGCACGTCAATGTGCCTGAAGAAGGCTCGGTACCCTTCGCACAGGTAGTTAAGCCCGTCTTTTCCATCCGGTGTCGTTATAAAGCGGTTCTTGGGACAGCCACCGTTACAGATGAATCTCACATCGCATTCCATGCAGTACCCGGGAAGCGCATCCCGCTTCTCTGACCCGAACCTGCGCTGGGTGGCCGAGCTCACCAGCTCACCCATCGGGGTTTCTTGAATATTGCCAAGCCGGTAACGGGGCTCCACAAAATGATCGCACGCATATAGATCGCCGTTGTGCTCCATCACCAGGGCTGTGCCGCACGTCTCATCGAAGACGCACAGCCCCGGCTGCCGCCCAACCCAACCCGCCAGTGAAACATCGAATATCTGGACGAAAACTCTTCCAACATCGTGCCGTACCCACTCATCGAAGATGGCGATCAGGAATTCTCCATACTGCCTTGCGCCGACAGATCGCTCTGTGACCTTTTCGCCTTCCTGGAAACCGGTTTCATTATCACGCTCGACCACTGGAATGAACTGGATGTGCTTCGTGCCGACCTCATCGCGTAGAAAGCTGTAGACCCCCAGAGGGTGATCTGCATTGGCGGCATGAACACAGGTCAGGATGTTGAAATCGACCCAATGCTCGTTGAGCAGCTCCACACCCGCCATAACCCTGTCGAAAGTCGCCCGTCCAGATTTATCTGTGCGGTAGACATCGTGCAGCTCGGCGGGACCGTCCAGGCTGATACCTATCAGGAAGCCGTTTTCCCTGAAGAAATGACACCACTCCTCATCCAGCGGGATACCGTTTGTCTGCAGCGTGTTATGTATCTGCATACCTGGCCTGCGGTATTCCTGCTGGAGCTCAACCGCCCGCTGGAAAAACTCCAGACCTATCAGCAGAGGCTCACCGCCCTGCCAGGTGAAGGTCACCTCCGGCACCTTCTGGGATTCGATGTAGTGGCGGGTGAATTCCTCGAGCAGTTCCTCGCTCATCCGGAAATCGCTGCCGGGATATAGGCGCTCTTTCGACAGGTAATAACAGTATCGGCAGTCGAGATTACATACAGGTCCCCGGGGCTTGAGCATCACGTGGAAGGCGTCTGGGACCGTCCTGTCTTTACTTCCTGAAGGTTTTTTCAGAATCGAACCTCCCTACTAATCTCTATCCTGCATGATATATGAAATCCAGAAAGAATGATGTATTGTATTGCCTGCTTTTTCTGCAGGGCATCGATCCAGAGAGTCCTTGTCAGGAGGTTCAAGTATGCGAATTCGTGTTTGCACACCGCTCGACAGAATGCATGTCCATCTGATCCATACAGTCATTCTTGCTGGCTTATTCTTTCCTTCCACTTCAGTGTTCGCCCAGGAGGATGTGGTAGTATCCGGTGAGATGGGAGTGCTACTGGATGAGTATATGACCCGTCTGGAGGGGGTTGGATTTTCTGGTGCCGTAATTGTCGCCAAGGACGGCAAGGTTCTCCTGCGGAAGGGCTATGGCTTGGCGGACCGGGAACAGAACCGCCCGGTCACACCCGCTACTGTGTTCACAATCGGGTCTATCACCAAGCAGTTTACCGGTGCTGCCATACTGAAGCTTGAGATGATGGGCAAGCTCAGTACGGGCGACCCGATAACAAAATATTTCAGCAACGTGCCTGAAGATAAGGCGGGCATCACCCTCCACCACCTGCTCACACATACAGCCGGCTTTCCTGGTGCGATAGGCGACGACTTTGATGTCTCAGCCACCGCCGACAAGTTCGTAGAACAGGCTATGAAGGGGGAGTTCCTCACGGAACCGGGCGAGCGTTATAACTATTCGAACGTCGGTTTCAGCCTGCTTGGCATCATCGTTGAAAAGGTTTCCGGACAACCCTACGAGGGATTTCTACAGGAATACCTCTTCGAACCCGCGGGGATGAAGAGAACAGGCTACCTGATGCCTGAATACAATACTGAGGAGCTCGCTGTCGGTTACCGGAACGGTAGGCGCTGGGGGAGTGTGATACAGCAGCCGATGCTGGACGACGGGCCCAGCTGGCACCTGAGGGCGAATGGCGGCATCCACTCAACCGTAGGTGACATGTACAGGTGGCACCTCGCGCTGGAGGGAAATGAGATCCTCTCCGAAGAAGCAAAGGAGAAATATTTCACACCCTATGCCGACGAGGGAGGCGGACAGTCCTATTACGGATACGGCTGGTCGATCGTACCCGACTACCTGGGTACCAGACTGATCACGCACAATGGCGGTAATGGGATATTCTCCGCCGATTTCAGGCGTTTCGTGGACAAGGATGTTGTGATATTCGCCGCCTCGAACCTCTCCGAGTTCTCTCCTGTAGACTATGCAACCAGGGATCTTTCCCGGGCTGTGTTCGGGTATGAATACAATCTTCCCCCCAAGACCGTTTCGATCGATCATGCCCTTCTTTCGAGTTTTGAGGGGACATATAGACTGTCCTCAGGCGCGACGATTGAGGTGAAGGCCGAGAAAAACCGTCTTCTTCTTACAGGCTCGGGTGCCCAGGCGGGGGACCTGCTGGCAGGTGGTGCAGGTAAGGGCGAGAGCCCTATGGTTATCCTCCTCAAAGAGCGCACGGAAGATATCCTGCGTCGCTCCATGCGGGGAGACTTCAAGGGAATCCAGGAGGCATTCGGGGGAGGGATTCCGCTTGAACGGGTCGAGGCCGAAGAGCAGCAGTGGATGGAGATGCGGGAGCAGAGATATGGCAAGTTCGAGGATCTGGAGACCGTATCAGCGGTGCGGGAAAGAGGACGGGTAAGCGTTTTCGTCCGGATCGATTACGAACATGGTTCCGGTTTCATTAGATATGTTTGGGAGGGGGGCAAGCTTGTGGGCGTCGAGCTGATACGCCAGGTTCCCGGAGCGGAAGCGCGCTTATATCCCGTCTCGAATACAGAGTTCGAGACGTTCAGCCTGCGGTCGCCGGTGAGCATCCACATCGAATTCGAGACAGGCGCCCAGGGCGGCCGACCCTCCGCTCTCATCTTTTTTACCAATAGCGGCAGAATCAGGGCTGAACAGATTAAAAGTGGTACAGAAGAGCCGAGTAGCGTTGGAATTGGGGAACGGTGTACATAGAAAACGGAGGCCCGAAAATGACGCCAGGACCAGACAAGCCTGAAATCGCCGAGGAGTTTCACGATTCTCCCCATTACCAGAGAATCGTCGCCACAAACGTTTTCGGCGGTATCGCACCCGGGGGCGGCGGCCTTTTCATGGACCTGGTACTGGCCACCGTACCGATCCCAAAGGCAATATTCTACGAGCCGGAAGAAATTGAACCTGGAGTTTTCCAGAAAGGTCCCGAAATCCGCCGTATCCCGGCACCTGATACGGTGGTCATCATGGAACGTCAGGTCGGAGTGTACATCCCCGGTCCCAACATCCGTTCAATCGCGAATTGGCTCCAGAAACAGGCCGACGACTGGGAAAGAGGGCCAGGCGCTCACTGACGCCCACCCTTGCCGACTATTATTTGGTGTCCATCCGACAGCTCAGAGGTCTCCCGGATCGTATCTACTACGGCCCTTAATACGGTTGCAGGCCTGAGATCCCTCATGCATCTGAAGTGTCCTTCGGGGCATTTCCGGCTGCCGTGAAGGCGGCAGGGGCGGCAGCCGAGAGGGATGCCGATCGATCTGCTTCCCCGGCCAAGGGGCCCGAATCCAAAAGCGGGAACGGTGGGTCCGAACAGGGCGACGGACGGGCATCCAACCGCTCCGGCCAGATGGACCGGAGCGGAATCATTGGCGATAAGTATGTGAGCCCGCTTGAGAACAGCGGCGGTCCCGTACCATGAGAGTTCTCCGGCAGCCACCGCTCCTGCGCATGCTGCTGCGGCTATCTGTTCACACAGCTCCCTGTCCTGCTCTCCTCCAAGCCAGATGACGGCCATACCGGCTTCGGCAAGCCATCGGGCCAAGGCCACCCAGTGCACGGCGGGCCAGCGCTTGGTTGGCCAGACCGACCCCGGTGCCAGTGCGGCGAATGGGGGCAGCTTATCCTTACTGCCAAGTCCCCCGAATATGGTCCCTGCGAAAACGGCCCCCACTTCCAGATAGCTATCTTCAGGTATCCCGAACAATGGTGGATGAAGGGAGGGTACGGTAACAGGTGTATGCACATTTGTCTTGTGTTCCCATTCCTGTGCCAGGGCTGTCAGCAGGTCAAAATCGCGCTCCACTTCGTGGATCCCGCGCCTGTATGGGACAACCTTCGTGTATGTCAGCTGCTGGATTCCCACATTGAAGCCTATTCTGGGATTCAGACGGGCTGCACGGGCAAGCAGTGCCGAACGAACCGAACGGTGAGGCAGCAGTGCGGCTTCCCAGGGACCTTCTGCAAGCTCCTTGGCCAGCTTGCGCAGGCCGGCAGGGCCGCGGTCGGCGCCCCGCTTATCGTAGGTTATTACTGTCAACTCCGGATCCATCATGCGGGCCAGAGGCTCACAGTCCGGGCGGACCACCACGGCCAGCGGCATTTCGGGCCAGCTCTTCCTGTAAGAGCGCACCAGGCCACCTGTCAGGATTACATCTCCAGGGAAGGCGGTCTGAATAACAGCAAGACCCACTGATCTCACTCCGTCTCCCGTTCCGGCCTGCTTTTCCAGCGGCGGTGCAGCCAAAGATACTGATCCGGATCCATCCGGATCCGTTCCTCCAGCCATCGCACATAGGCTTCCGTCAGCCGCCAGACACGAACCTCCTCATCAGCATCTACAGGGAGACCGGCCAGTGCATCCTCATCCAACCGCTCATAACCGGCTCTATACGAAAGGCCTTCCCGATGAATCCAGCAGGCCAACAGCGGGGCCCCGCTCCGGATAGCGAACGCGGCAGGTCCCTGGTAGGTGGACGCCGGTTCACCGAAAAAGTCAATAAATAGTCCGGACTTCGGGCCGGCGTCCTGATCGGCCAGAAGAGCGACAGTACCCCCTTCCCTGAGCGTCCGCAGAACATTGCGCACGGCCTGACCGCGGCCCGCGAGCAGCAATTCCAGTCTCTTCCTGGCCCTCATAAGCTCCTTGTTAACGAGGGGATTGCGCTGGTCCTGCACGATGATCAGCGTAGGATAACCTGTCGCTGCTATCCGGGCTCCCAGGAACTCCCAGGTGCTGTAGTGCCCGCTTATAAAAACTACTCCTTTGCTCTCTTTCATGAGCCGGTGGTAGAGGGATTCACTTTCTTCATCCACCTGGACAAGTGAGAGCACTTTTTCCCGGGTCAGGCGAGAGGCCCGCAGCATCTCCATGCCGACGATCGCCAGGTTAATGAAGGCGGCCCTGCCAATGCGCCTGCGTTCGAGCGGACTCTTCTGTGGAAAGGCACGCGCAAGGTTCTCAAGGGTAACCCTTCGCCGGATCCGCAGAACATCATAGGCGAAAATCCCGAGAGACCGGGCAAACCCCAAGGCAAACGACCGCGGCAAGACGGCCATGAGAAACCCTACCGCACGAATGAAAAGATACTCGATCCGGTCCTGAAGGGTCGGCTTCGGTTCAGAGCGGGAATGAGGGTCGCCCATCTACCGGTCGGTCTGCCAGCGGGGATGAAGCCAGAGGTACTGTCTGGGATCCTTGCGGATCAATTCCTCCAACCATTGCACGAAGGATTCGGTGAGTCGCAGAATGCGTGTCTCTTCATCGGCGCCGGCGGCAACACCGGCCAGTGCCTTCTCGTCAAGCCGCTGACAGCCGGCCCGGTAACGTCCCCCCTCCGAGCGGTATATCCACGCTGCTACAAGCGGTGCGTTACACCTGACCGCGAACGCAAAAGGCCCCTGGAACGATGAAACCGGTTTCCAAAAGAAATCGGTGACTACCCCCCCGTTCGGACCGGCGTCCTGATCAGCGAGTACCCCAATAGCTCTTCCCTCATTCAGAGCTCTGAGTACGCCGCGGACAGCCTCACTCCGTCTCACTATACCGATCCCTAATTTCCTCCTGGTCTCTGCCAGATACCTGTTGAAGAGGGGATTGGGAAGGTCCTGAACAATTGACAAGAGAGGATATCCGACCGCCGCCAGACGGGCTCCGAGTAATTCCCAGTTACTGTAGTGCGCGCCGACAAATACCACTCCCCTGCCATCTTTCATAAGCTGGTGGTAGAGGGCTTCACTCTCTTCTTCCAGATGCACTCTTGATATCACCTGCTCCCGGCTCAGGAAGCGGGCACGCAGCATCTCCATTCCCACAATTGTTAGATTGCAGTGACCAGCTCGTCCGATACTGCGCCGCTGGGCCGGAGTCTTCTCCGGGAAGACCTGTTCCAGATAGGAGAGAACCATCTGGCGGCCCATTCTCAGGACATCGAAGGCGATAACACCCAGCAACCGGGCAAGTGCCCTCGAAGCCCAGTGAGGAAGAATGAACAGGATCACTCCCAATAGGCGCAGCAGTAGATATTTGATGCGCTGCCTGATAGTGGGTCGCTTGGCTTCTTTACTCATGTCGATTGAGGTTATTCAAGAATGATACCGCCGCCCAGTACAATTTCATTCCGGTAGATTACGGCGGACTGTCCGGGTGTGATTGCGCGCTGCGGCTCATCGAATGTGACGGTGAAGTAATCCCGGCCTCCAGGGCTTACGAGGGCGGGGGCGGCTGTGCTGCTGTAGCGTATGCGTACCCGGGCCCGGAAGGGTTCATCGGGAGGGTCGATAGAGACCCAGTTGGCCCCACCGGCGGAAAACTCACTCCTCCATAGTCCTCTTTCCTCATCTACCACCACCGTCCCGGTTGATGGATCGAGCCGGGTTACGAAAAGAGGATACCCGGCGGCTACGCCCAGGCCGTGTCGCTGACCCACCGTGAAGTGTGCCACACCCCGATGACGACCGAGAACATTCCCTCCGGCATCCACGACATCACCCGGCATCATAGCCCTCTCCAGACTCAGCGAGCCGATCTCACTCAACCTCTTCTCCAGATAATCCCTGTAGTTGTCGGAAGGGATGAAGCAAATCTCCTGACTGTCGGGCACGTAAGCGGCGGCCAGACCATGCCGAGCGGCCAGAGCCCGTACCTGCGATTTGGGCATCTCGCCAATAGGAAGGAGGGTCTGCCCCAATAACCGCCGCGGGATACCCCACAGGGCATAGCTCTGGTCCTTGTCAGGATCAGTGGCGGTCTTGAGGAGAAATCCATTCTTCTCGCCACGGGCGATACGAGCGTGATGTCCAGTGGCGAAGAACTCAATGCCTCTTTCTCTGGCCTGCTCGAACAGAAATCCCCACTTCAGATATGTATTGCAGCGAATGCAGGGATTCGGTGTACGGCCCAGAGAGTATTCCCGCTCGAAGTCATCCAGGACATGCTTCTCAAACTCCGCTCTGGCGTCGATAGTAAAGTGCCGGCCACCAGCTTTGAGGGCTGCTTCCCTGGCCCTGACCGCGCTGTCGGCCGTACCGCAGCATCTGTGAGACAGCACAGCAGAGGCATCACCTCTCTCCTCTTCATCATGAAGGAGCATTGTAAGGCCGACGACTTCATAACCCTGTTCTGCCAGAAGCAGCGCGGTCAGGCTTGAGTCCACCCCGCCGCTCATGGCAACCGCCACCGTGCCGCGTCTCTCTGCAGTTACCCTCCAGCTCACCAGATACGTACCCCCATCAAGCGCCAACTACCCTGTTCATCATTTGTAATTATATTAAGATCATACCGCCCATCGACACACTCTAACCGTTCCCGATTCGGTGCGCGCCGCTGTCCGGGCCCGGCTTGACCGGATAGTCGATGATGTCATCCGGATCTTCTATGAGGCAGGAGCAATGGGGAATTGAAGATGAATCGAAAATGCATCCTGAATAACAGCGTAACACCGGCGCTGAAATGGGCAGCATATATCAGCATTTTGTCCGCGTCGCTCTCGGGCTGTGGCGAGCTGAGCCTGGAAGCCACGGAAACGGCCGAACTGGAAGTAGTAGAGGAGATCGAGGCCCTCCTCGATGCCCAGGGGGCCGACTGGAGCGGCGGCGATCTGGAGTCGTTCACCGGCATCTACTCTGAGGATTGCGTCTATATCTCACCACCCGGAATGGTTGAAGGCCGGCAGGCTCTGCTGGATAGCTACCGCAGCCGCTATCCGGACACAGCCGCGATGGGCTCTCTCAGCCTGGATATCCTCGAGATGAGGCCGGCTTTCGTGACGGTCAGTTCCATCCTTCCCGTGTTGAAATCCACCGACGTAGGTGGCGTTTCGGTTGTGGCCCGCTGGACCCTTTCCTACCCTGACCGCGAGCCGAGCACGGGACTTACGCTGATAGTATTCCGTCGGATAAAAGGGGAGTGGAAGATAGTCCACGACGCCTCGATGTGATCGAGGCGCATTCAGAAAACGAATGAGACCCCGACAAATGGCATCAGGAAATCAGTCCTGGACGTATAGATATCATACGTTACTGAGCCCCTTTCGTGCGTGATCGATCCCTTCTTCAGGTAGTCGGCTTCTGTTCCCATCAGGTAACGCAGCCTTAAATCTATAAGGATTCCAACCGGACCTTCACCCGTCTCCAGCTTTGCCTGGGTTCTGTCCACGGCATGAAAGGCGATCCCGAACCCTATTCCGTAGCCGAACGCCAGATCCCCCAGATTCACCGATTCCGCTATGGGTTCATTATCAGCCCAGAAAACATTCCTGATCTCTGTTTCTGTGAAGAGGTACTTGAACCCGATCAAGCCGTCGAAATACGGGCGTACAGCTCCGGTCGCGGGCTTTAGACGAAGAAAGATATTACCCTGGAGGATGTTATTGCTGGTGATTACGCGGACTTCGACGTCCGGGATAGTTGTACTTATCATTTCTCTTCTCTGATCGTGCCCGTAGATAAGAAAGCCAAGGTCACCGCCGATGATCAGCGGACTGTTGGGAATCCTTATTCCCACGGTGCCTGACAGCCCTATCCCCAGGTTTGGAACGTGGTCCCTGAACTCACCCTGAGGAAATCCGAGCAGCAGTCCGACCGAGGCCTCGGGTTGGACCTGTGCACTGGCCGACGTAACCGGCACGGATATCATTATGGCAATTGATGCAGCAATTAGCCGATTTGCGGAAAGTTCAAATGCCTTGGTGGGAAACATGATGGTCCTCCCATACCCCTCTCCAGGTAGTTTACGGATGGGAACTAATTATTTTATTGGATCGATGCTCCACCCTACAGCTAAAAGATGAGCGTCACCCAATACACCGCCAGGACGGTATGAGTAGGAGAGGCGCCAGTTCGAAAACTTCCAGGCAAGGCCGGCGGTGAGTCCCAGGTTGGAAAGGATGCCGTCGGAAAGGGCGATTCCCCCATCACCCCCCACCATTCCGAAACGCAAAGCTGCCTCGGGCAGCGGCCTCCACTCGGCGCCAATTCCCCCTCCTGCATTACCATCGCCAAATCGGTATAAGGCCTCCGCCGAGAGTTCCCATGAGTGGCCGGGCAACAGATAAGCTGCACCGGCCCGAGCTCTAGCAGGCATTCTGGTGCCGTCCTCTTTCCCAAACGGACTGAACACCATACCCACATTGGAAACTGCGCCACGTATCTCCAGATCCCCAAAGCGCTGCTTTACCGCAACTGCTCCTGATAGCCCCATGGCATTTGCATCATCGAGCTGCGCATATGAAACGGTGGCGCCTGCCCCGATGATAGCGGCCTCCTCCTCGAGCAGCACCGCGGCCAGCGAGAGATTCCAGTCGGACGGAGTAAAGCTCCCCCCGAAAATGCCCAACCTGTCATCGAACCCGGTACGCAGCTGTGAACCATAGGAGAGTGTCGAAAAAACAATTGCAAAGGCGTGTCCCCTGGCGCTGAATCGCAACCCGGCGGCACCCCAACTCAGATCAAGCACGTGAGAGCCCGCCGACAGCTCTGCTCCAAGCCTGCCACCTCGAGCTACTGTGGGATCGATTCCTGCTGCAAGAAGGTCACCTGCCAGCGCCTGGCCACCAAGACCGCTTCCCCTTGAAAGCGGCATCAGATCCGTGAGTGGAAAGGAGTTCTGCCCCAATACAACCGGGGCGGGGAGTGAAGCATTAAGCACACAAAGGAGGAGGAAAAGGGGAAAAGCGCGTCTCACAGCTCGTACTGCTTGATCTTATATCGGATGGCCCGGGTGCTCAGCCCGAGGATCTCAGCCGCTTTTGTTCGGTTGCCATCGACCAGCTCCAGAGTTCGCTTCAGAATCCGCCGCTCAGCCCGTTCCAGCTGGTCTTTAAGGGGCAGTTCAGGCACTTCGGTGACAGGAGCCGCCCTTCCTTCCCAGCTGGAGTGTCCGAGGATGTTGAGATGTTCTTCGGTGATCACATCACCTTCGGCCAGCACCATCGAGCTTTCGATCGTATTCTCCAGCTCACGGACGTTACCGGGCCAATCGTATTCCATCAGCTCGTCTATAACGCCCTGCGTGATGCTGGAAGGAGGATCCGGATGCTCTACGGCGAATTTCTCCATGAAATGCTTCACCAGAGGCATGATATCCTCGGTGCGTTCACGGAGGGGCGGGATATGGATGGGCACAACGTTGAGACGGTAATAGAGGTCTTCGCGGAATTCCCCACTGGCTACCGCCTTTTTTACATCCTTATTGGTTGCTGAGACAACCCTTACATCGACCTTAATTAGCTCATTGCCACCAACTCTGGTGAATTCCTTCTCCTCCAAGACTCTAAGCAGGTGG
>JAGLTZ010000063.1 GCA_023135015.1 Candidatus Latescibacterota bacterium | reverse complement strand
TAGCCTGGAAAAGCTCTCCCGGTTTCTGGATTTCCTCGATAGCAAGTCCGAAGAAAGCGATAAATTCACCCGCGAGCTCAGGGAGACACTGGATGAAGAATGATATACCGTTAATTGATCTTCCTATTAGCGTGGAGGCGGAGATCGTTGAGCTCAGGGGGGGGAGAGGTTTTCAGTCCCGGTTGCGGTCGTTGGGGCTGGTAGAGGGACAGCAGATCAAAAAGCTCTCCCGGGCCGGATTGGGAGGTCCGGTAATAGTACTTATCAACCGCACCCAGGTGGCCATCGGTTGTGGAATGGCTTCCCGCATCATCGTGAGGAGCAGCGGCGGTGACCAGCGGGGATAATAAGGCATCCCCCCTTGGAAGGCATATAGCGTCCGACATCCTGCTGGTCGGACAACCCAACGTAGGCAAGAGCGTTCTTTTTTCCCGGTTGACCGGCATTAAGACAATCGCCTCCAACTATCCGGGCACGACCGTAGGTTACTGCCAGGGCAGGATGAGGTTCGCCGGGGATAATTACGATGTATTAGATGCACCGGGTACCTACTCCCTGGAACCTCTGGATGAGGCGGCCCGGGTAGCGGTCGACCTCATTGACGATGCAAAACTCATAATCAACGTGGTAGACGCCACCCACCTCGAGCGGCACCTGACCCTCACCATGGAGCTGTTGGCCCAGGGCAAGCCCGTGGTGGTGGCTTTGAACATGTCGGACGAGGCGCGGCACCGGGGAGTTGAGATTGACGTAGACAAGCTGGCGCAGAGGCTTGGGGTGCCGGTTATCCCCACCGTGGCCCGCACCGGGGAAGGGGTCAAGAAATTGATCCTGACAACCCTCGCTCTCCCCGTGGATGAACCCGAAAGCCGGCAAGGCGAAAACGGTCATCCCGGACACCATCCTCATATAGCACATCATCTCCACGGGGAGCCGGTAGGAACACACGAACATCTGAGCGAAGAGCGTGTGTGGTCAAAGGTAGGAAAGATTGTAGACGACGTGCAGACCCTGCATCATCACCACCATACTTTCGGGCAGAGGCTGGAGGATATCAGCGTTCACAAGGTGTGGGGAGGTATCTTTGCTATCCTTGTTCTTGCCGCCTCCTTCATCCTCATCCGTATGATCGGCGAGTTCCTGATAGCAGGTACCATCGTCGTTGTGGGTGAGCCCTGGGTTGAGATTCCCTTCGGTATCGAGAAGCTGTTCGAGGTGGGATGGAAACCCCTGATGATGAAGCTCTCCGATGTTCTGGGAGAGGGTTCGTTCTTTCATAACCTGCTGGTGGGACAGCTGGTCGAGGGCCGGATAGACTTCATGCAATCGTTCGGCATTCTTACTTCGGGTCTTTTCATCCCCCTGGCCCAGGTCCTTCCCTACATCACGAGTTTCTATTTTGTTCTGGGCCTCCTGGAAGATACCGGGTACCTGCCCCGTCTTGCCGTATTCCTGGATAATGTCATGCACCGGGTGGGCTTACACGGTTACGCCATCATACCCACACTGCTGGGTATGGGCTGCAACGTCCCGGGGGTGCTGGCGACCAGGATTCTGGAAACCAGACGGCAGAGATTTATTACCGCCACCCTTATCTCCATCGCCGTACCCTGCGCCGCGCTTCAGGCTGTAATTATCGGCCTGGTGGGCGAGCAGGGGGTTTGGCCGGTAATCCTTATCTATGGTATTCTGTTCGTGGTATGGGTATTGATCGGACTGGTTCTCAGATTCTCCTCCCGGGGATTCAGACCTGAGCTGCTTATTGAGATCCCCCCCTACCGTGCCCCTTCATGGAAAGCGCTGGGATCCAAGCTGTGGATGCGCATCACCGGATTCCTCAGAGAGGCGCTGCCCGTGGTGCTGGGTGCGGTGTTCGTAGTCAATATCCTCTACCAGTTCAACGTTTTCGCCTGGCTGGCCGGGGCCACCGCACCGGTAGTCAGCTTCCTCTGGGGAATGCCTGATAATGCGATTGTTCCATTGCTGGTGGGGATACTGAGGAAAGACATTGCCATCGGGATGTTTGCTCCCCTGAACCTGACCATCCAGCAGCTTGTGGTGGGAAGCGTGGTTTTATCGATGTTCTTCCCCTGCCTTGCCACCCTGGTGATACTTTTCCGGGAATTGAAGTGGAAGGATGCGCTCAAGTCCGTCGGTATCATGCTGGCAGCGGTAATAATCGTAGGTGCTGCAATCAACTTCATATGGACCGCCATTGTGCCCTGAGAGTTGTCCTCCTCACCAGCACGTACCGGATATACAGGGAGGCCGGACAGAGTGTTTCCGGATGGGAACTAGCTCGGCATTCAGGAGCTGCTGGATCTGGCGGCATAGGCGAAGCAGTGAAAGTACCGGCGCCAGCTATCCTCAGAGGAGCCGAATACGTTCTCGCCCAGGAAGTAATCGAGAAGAGCCTCACGCAGCCGGGCGAGTTCGCGAAGGCGGCCTCTGTGTTTGGGATCGTTCAGCGTCAGATCGAGGAGCTCTAATCCTCGCTCAAGCGCCCTCTGCGCATACTCCGGACGACCCTTGCTGCGCCACCGAAGTGCACGCTCGACCTCGCTGCCGACGTGGGCGAGCTGCTCTGAGAGCGGAAAGGACCGCCACCGCCCGGAAGCCAGAGAGGGATGATGGCTGTTCACGATGATACCAGCTTCTTGATGATCTGAAGGATCCGGTTCCGCGTCGAGGGATCGTCCACCCCGCGCGTCTGATTCCCCTGCATGGGGCGGATATTGACCATCGAGTCGAATTCGATCTGGTCTGGTCCATCGATATCCGGATAGATGTTAATGCCCCAGAGATCGCTCTGTCTGGAACCTCCCTCCATAAGCAGGGCCTCCTCATCCGCATGCAGCTCACCATCAAGGACCATGATTCCGCGCTCGACGTCCACCACCGCCTTGATCATATCTCCAAAACCAGCGTGGGCCATCCGCTTCAATTCCTCACGAGAAATCGCTTCTTCGATGATCCTCATAGGGTGAGAGCTCCTAAATCCACGGCATAGTCATCTTTAAAAGCACCACCGAACCTGCCTCCTGCGGTTCTGACAGCGCTGGCGATGACCACATCACTCATGGATAACCTCATGATTTTTCTCTTCATTGTTTTGCCCTGTCCCATAGCTATGTTATCTGATGAAATGATCGTCAGGCCGCTTTGCTGCGGACCTTATCTCTGAGACCTGATCCGGCAGTTTCTCCTGGCCCGGAATAGCAGCAAACTCCTTAGCCCACTTCTCAATATAGCCCCAGTCCACCTTTCCACCCTGAATCCTCACTACACCCTGAATGTCTTCATGATCACGGGGACGTGCCGAGAACAGTTTGTGGAGGATCAAATCTTCAGGTGATGCAAAGGGCACGGTTGTATTCGCAAACCTTATATGAACGGCACGGTCAATAGCTTGTCTTTCGTAGGAAAGACTTGAAAAAATGAAGTCGATCCTTATTGAAGAACCCGGTTCCCTGGCTGGGAGAACGTAAGTGTCACGAACAAACGCCTCAACGTCTGAAGGCAGGACTTCCAGGCAAAGGTCCTCACAAACTTGAAGGACACGCGGCAGCTCATCTGGTGAAATACCCAGGGTGATATCGATATCTTCTGTAAGACGAGGCTGACCGTGCAAAAGAACAGCCTGGCCTCCAATCAGCATAAAAGGCAGTTCTTGCTTGTTAAGGGCATCAGCTACCGCAGCTATGAGCTTTTTGAAATCAGGCTTCCGGGGAGAGACCATTCAACGTCCTTGCCAGTTCGATATCCGGTTTGACGTCTTCTTCCCAGTTCTGTCCTATCCGGGGATTCAATGAAATTGCTTCGATCCAGAGCGCTTCGAACCGTTCCAGCGCCTCTCCGTAGTCCATAGCACCATAGAGAGCTGTTTCATGCGCAGCTTCGATTTCCCGTACCTTATCAGGCAATCTCATCATTACGAACTACACCTTCAAGCTTTAGCGGTGTGTTGCTATAATATAGGATAGTTTCTGTCCGGAAACGGCTCTTTTGCGCAATTTTGGTGTCAATCTGCCGGAGTTGCTCGCCGGCTTACGCCGGACTCGCGGTCCAA
>JAGLTZ010000062.1 GCA_023135015.1 Candidatus Latescibacterota bacterium | reverse complement strand
GACCGGATGGATCCACACCGCCAATCCCTCCGGAACCGGTCCTATCACCAAGTACTGCAGCGCAAGCGTGAGGAGACTGTCGCCGAATTCGAAAACGATCGCGTCCGTGACCATCGGGGCTGTTGTTGAAAAGTGGTAGCCCAGCGCGAGAGCTATTACACTGGGAATGAATCCCGCAAGTGGTCCTGCGGCTCCGATGTCGAACAGGACCCGTCTGTTATGAATAGGGGAGCGGATCGAGATGAATGCCCCCATGGTCCCAATCAGGTTGGGGAAGGGGATGAAGTAGGGTGGGGAGACTTCAACGCCGTGCCTGCGGGCAAGCAGGAAGTGGCCGAACTCGTGGAAGAGGAGTATCCCCATCAATGGTACGGCAAAGACCCAGCCGCGCAGAAAATCGAGGGTCGAGGCAGGCGACGGAGCAACCATGCCGGAACCGACCGCGAATGTGGAGAGAAGGGTCAGGAAAAATAGCAGTGTGGCCCGTCGCCAGCTGCGGCGGTTTCTGGCCGCCTTCTCATCACCCGGCAATTCAGGCCAGAGCGGGCGCTCTAAATCAGGGGTGCCTGATTCCAGGTGTGTGTTGTGCGGTTCCAGGATCTTCTCCTCTCGGGAGGATCGGGTCAGGACAGTGAGAGAATGAGCGTTACAGGAGCCTGTGCGGTCAAGCCGGAAACGGCCATCCATCGACACGCTCCAGTGGCGGGTGGAGGACTCCTCGTCATCCTGGTGGCGAGCCTGGCCGGCGGCTGTGGTGATGGAAGAGGAATCGGTGAGAAAACGGCTGAAGAACTGATGCCGTTGATCGAAGAGACCGCCGCACGGACTCTGGTGGAGGAACTGGCACCGATCTCCCGACTGCCTGCAACCCCCGGTTTCGATAGGGCTCTCGACCATATCCTCGAGAGGCTGCGAAGCGGCGGGTTCGCGCACTTGCCTCACAATCCCGGAGACGGCCTCCCTCCCGCAGGGGCGCCGCCGGCATATTCATTTATCATCAGCGACAGTCTGGCCTACGATATATGGATGCCGGGTAGCGCCAGACTCGAGGTGGAGGGTCTACAGGGATTTACAGTGGCCGATACGCGGACCACGCCAGCAGTCCTGGCGCTCAACTCGAAGGCCACTGGACCCGGTGGAGTTACGGCGCGCATCTACAACCTGGGTAACGGGACATATCCGCAGGAATACGAGGGTATAGACGTAAGTGGGGCGGTTGTATATGGACGGCAGCCGATCCTGGACATCTACCGGGCCGCCGTGATGGAGAGGGGGGCCCTGGGTGTGGTGAGTCCGTCGGCTCCCGTATGGCAGGGGACCGGTGAGCATCCGGAAATGGTCGCCGTGGGTCAGGTAGGTTCTGAGGGCTTCGGGTTCAAGATAAGCCCGGAGACTGCAGCCATTCTGGAGGACGCCATCGAGAAGGGAGGCGGTTCGGTCCCGGTGCGGGCTACGGTCGATGCCGCACGCCTCGAAGGAAGGGTCCTGCGGACCCTAGTAGCCGAGATACCTGGTTCGGAGATCCCGCTTGAAAGGATAGCTCTGATAGCGCCGCTCTCGGGACCTGCACCCGGGGCTGCCGATGTCAGCGGTGCTGCTGTGCTGGCTGAAGCGGCGGTAGCGCTTCACAGGGCGATCGAGGATGGCAGGCTGAAGAGGCCGCGAAGGGGCATAGTATTTGTGTGGGGTGCGGCACTCATGGGAATCAGATCGTGGGCGGAACACTACCCGGCGGTGGTGGAGGAACTCCATTCAGCTACTGTTGTGCAGATCGTCGGACGTAGGACTGAGAGTGACGGCAGTGCACTGTTGGTTGAGCGGGTGCCCGACCCTGCGTCGTTATGGACGCGTCCACCTGACAGTCACACACCCTGGGGTGCCGCAAGGCCACCGCACTGGCCGTTCGCGGGGCATTACCTGAGCGAGCTCTCTGAAGCTGTCGCAGGCCCGGCGGGGGCTCGGTGGCCGATGTGGAAGGTTGGAAGTAACCCGTACGAGGGCGGAGCGGACCACGACTTCCTCCTCGAACTGCTCATTCCCGCCCAGCGGCTGTGGAATTTCCCCGATCCGTTCTATCATTCCAGCATGGATACACCAGACCGGACCGAACCCGGACTGCTGGCCGCAACTACAGTTGCGGTAGCAGTCATCACATATGAGATGGCACTGGGTGATACGCACACTGCAAGGAGGATCCTGAAGCTGATCGAGGAGAGGGCCCGGCGGCGGTTGTCGGTCGCACTGGAGCAGGCGGCCCTCAACCTGGCGGAGACTGACAGCCTGGCGGTCCGCTCCCCGGAGCGGAGGCTCGAGAACGATATTCTAAATGCCTGGAAGATCTGGTACCTGGAGGCTCTGGAATCGGTAATGGCCCACCCGTCGGCCCAACAGGCAGCGGAACTAAGAATTGCCGTGTCCAGAGCGGTATTCCAGCTCGACACCGAATGGAGCGAAGGCATGCTGGCCCTCGGCCTGGCGCCGATGCCCCTGCCGGAACGATTCTATATGGGTCTGCCGAGACCTTGAAGATGGAGATGACCCAAAAGTGGAGGAGGTGGGCTGGTGCGGGTCTGCTCCTCGGGGCTCTGGGATGGGTAGGCTTCTCACACCCGGGGCAGGATCTGCGGTACTCACCCGAGGAGTGGGAGTCGATCACCGTCACCAGATATGTACGGAGTATTGCACCGGGTCCCCGCTACGTCGGTGTGGGAACAACGGGGGGTTTCTTGGTTTACGACCGGCTGACCGGTAGGTGGCGCAATCCTCTGACCCGGGCTGACGGATTGCCGGAGAACTCCGTTGACCGTGTGGCGCTGGCGACCGGCGGTGGCTTTGCAGTTTATACACGGAGGTGGGTGGGTCTGGTGGAACCATCCACACGGCGGCTTCTTCCCGACCCTTTTCTCCAGACTCAGCCCACTGGTGAGAGAAGAGAGCTGCCGGCCAACCTGTACGCGGGACCCGGATATCAGTACATGGCCGACGGAAGGATAGCAGGGCCTTCGGGTGTGATCGTACCTGTAATGGATGCGGCCGAAGACGACGAGGCCGGGCTGTGGGTGGCCACATGGGGTCTGGGAGTAGGTCGTGCCGATCTATACAGTCTGCGATTGGAGATGGAGCCGTACGGTCTGTGGCACTCAGACGTCAGAGCGCTCGCCCTGGGGCCCGACATCCTGGTAGCGGGGGGTCTGGGGGACGCATGGTCGGCGGGAGGTATTACAGAATGGCGCTTTTCGGAAGACCGATGGTCTTACATGCTGGCCTATGACACACCCGGACTTCTCTCCGACCGTGTGACAGGGCTGGCCCTCGATGAAAGGAAGCTGTGGGTCGCGGCCGAAGGTGGGGTATCACGGTGCGAGGCTGGTGGGAGATGGAGGACGTGGACCGTGAAGGATGGGCTGCCCGATGGGCGTACTACTGCCATTGCGGTTGGATCGGGAGCAGCCTGGGTCGGTACCCTTTCGGGGGCGGTTGCGGTGGCGGGAGATACGGTGAGCGCACTGCCGCTGTCGGCGGGAAGGGTTGTGAGGGATATCGCTGCGGGGGCGGGTGCGGTCTGGTGGGCTACCGAAACCGGCGCCCATGTCTATCGTGGCAGCTGGCCGGATGGGACCTTCTTCCACCTAGAGCATCCGGAAGGAAGGCTTGATGGACAGGTAGACGCCGTGGGCACATCCGGCAGTGAGGTTTGGTGGGTGTCATCCGGTGGGGTGGTTGCTTATGATTCCCAGCAGGGGGTGTGGCTGGACGTACCGGGGGTGGGGCCATTCTACCCGGGTGAGGCGACTGATATCGCGATAGACCGGGCAAACGTCTGGATCACCACCACCGGTGGAGTGTGGAGACTGATCAGGGAGGTGGGCCAATGGCACCATTACGATGAGATGGACGGACTGATCGACAGAAGGGTGTGGACCGTCTCAGTCGAGGGGAATGTTGTCTGGTTCGGCACAGCCGAAGGTATTACAAGGTTTGACTGGTCCTTGAGGAGGAGGAGACCGTGAAGGGGACCCCCCGTTTGCCTGGCAGCGGTCCACTCGGGCCCGAGTTCGAGCTGATAGAGAAGCTTGCGGCCCATCTCCCATTCCCAGGGGAGTTGCCCCCTGAGGTGGCAGGGGCCCTAAAAATAGGGATAGGGGACGATGCGGCTGTGTGGGAGCTTCCATCCGGTGGGCTGGGGATCGTTACGATAGATACGGTCGTCGAGGGAATACATGCGTTTCCCAGTGAACCCCCCGAGGCGGTCGGTGCGCGTGCGCTTACGGCCGCAGTCAGTGATGTGGCCGCTATGGGCGGGCGCCCCCTACTGGCTCTGGTGGCGCTGCAGGTACCTGAAGCGGCGAAAGAAGGTCACCTCCTCCGGATATATGACGGGATCAGCGAGGAAGCAGGTATCTTGAGAGTGGCGGTGGTGGGGGGGGATGTAGTCGATACACCTGGGCCGCTGGCCATGTCGGTGGCTGTTTTCGGGATCTCTGAAGGGGAGAGGGTCTGGACGCGCAGCGGCGCCAGACCTGGGAACGTAGTTGCTGTTACCGGGAACCTAGGTGGCAGCCGGGCGGGGGTGGAGCTGCTGGGTGCGGCTGATGAAGCGCCCGGTGATGGATGGGCACTACGGCTTATGGAAAGACACCTGAGACCCCGGGCAAGGGTAGGGGCGGCGCACGCTCTTGCGATTCTGGGTGGTGTGGACGCCGCAATCGACATAAGCGACGGGCTCTCGAGCGAGTCATGGCACATCGCTCTCGAATCCGATGTCGAGGTGCACCTGCGTGCCGAAACGATTCCCCTTCATTCCGACCTGGAGGAGCACATGGCCTGGCGCGACAGCAGATCGGCGTCAGAGACTAGCGAGAGGTTGGATGCGGTTGAATTCGCTGTCGATTCAGGTGAGGAGTACGAGCTGCTTGTCACGCTTCCCGGTGACCACCCCGCACTGGTGGAGGACGATCTTGGAGGGGAGGGACCGCTTACGGTTATCGGTGAAATTTTACAGGGCGGGCCAGGGGTATTCCTGTACGGCGAGGGTTGGAGCCGTCCCCTGCTTCCGGGGGGCTACAGCCACAGGAATACCATATGATCCGGGCTGTCATATTCGATCTCGACAATACCCTCATCGATTTCATGCGCATGAAGGATGAGGCTGTACGAGCAGCTGCCGACGCGATGGTGGATGCGGGGCTCGATATGTCGAGGGTAGAGATTGTAGAAGGAATCGAGGAGGTCTACAGGGAAAAGGGGATCGAATATCAGAAGGTGTTTGACGATTTTCTGGAGAGGAAGACCGGGGGGATAAACTGGAAGATACTTGCCTCGGGAGTACTGGCGTACCGGCGCTCTCGCGAGGCGCACCTGGTGCTCTATCCTCACGCCCATGAGACCCTGGTGAAGTTGGCCAAGAAGGGGATTCGGTTGGCAGTGGTCACGGATGCGCCCAGACGGGAGGCGTGGCTTCGACTGGTCAAGCTGGGGCTTCATCACCTGTTCGATGTAGTCGTGACATTCGAGGACACTGGAAAGCTGAAACCGGATAGTGCGCCCTTCATGAGAGCGCTGGACCTGCTCGCGGTCGAGGCTGGTGAGACGCTGATGGTCGGGGACTGGGTCGAACGAGATATGGTGGGTGCCGGGAAGCTGGGGATTAGAACTGCCTTCGCCAGATACGGCGACATTTTCAGCTCGCAGGAATCAGGCGCTGATTATGAAATAGACGATATTGCGGAATTGATCAACATCGTGGAGCGTTAAGGATGAGCGTTCGTACGGTGGGCATCGACCTTCTGGAAGTGGAACGGATGGCCCGGGCGCTGGAGCGGTGGGGGGCTCCTTTCGTAGAGCGTATTTTCACACGGGCAGAGCAGGAGGCCGCGCGCAGTGGTGTGGTAGCTGAAGCATATGCCGCCCGGTATGCCGCAAAGGAAGCAGTCGCAAAATGTCTGGGGACCGGGTTCAAGATGGGGGTCAGGCGCCTGGATATCGAGGTGACCGGCAACGAGCTGGGTGCCCCGGCAATCCGTCTCCACGGAAAGGCCGCCGAAGTGGCCGGTGGGGCCAGGTTCCTGGTCAGCCTCACTCATACGGCCGGCATGGCGGCCGCAGTCGCGGTAATGATAGACAGTACCCGTCCGGAAACTCCGGAGAAGAAATTGCGCAAAAGAGCCGTTTCCGGACAGAAACAGATATAATGGAGTAAGCCAGATGCTTCTTCTGACCAGAACCGAGATGCAGGGCGCGGACCGCAGCGCCATCGAGGGGATGGGTATTCCATCCCTCGATCTGATGGAGCGTGCAGGCGGTGGGATTGCCGTGGCGGTCAAGGAATTCATCGAGGAGGGGACCGGGCCCGTCATCATTATATGCGGCAGGGGAAACAATGGAGGGGATGGGCTCGTGGTTGCACGGTTGCTGGCCGGGGAGGGTCAACATGTTCAGGTATGGCTGGCCGCGGATCCGGAAGAGCTCTCCGGCGATGCCGAGGTAAACTGGAACCGCCTGCTGGAGGAAGGGCCCCAACTGACGGGGGGAGTGGAGCTGCTGCCGATGGGATCGGAGTCGATGGACGTCGGCGCACTGGCCCGCGAGTGGGGTAAGGCAACCGCGGTTGTGGACGCTCTGCTGGGGACTGGGGCGGGTGGCCCACCCCGTCCACCGATCGATACATTGATAACCGCAATGAATCTGTGCGGTCGCCCTGTTGTGGCCGTGGATATCCCTTCGGGTGTTGATGCCGACAGCGGAGAGGTCCCAGGGGTAGCAACGCTGGCCACCGTAACCGTGACCATGGCCTATCCGAAGCTTGGGCTCTTGCTCTATCCGGGCAGGGAGCATGCCGGGCGCATCCAGATCGTGGATATCGGGATCCCCCCGGAGGCCGTTAAACGGGAGGGAGTCTCGATGGAGCTCCTGGATCACCGCTGGGCGCTGCTGAGGTTGCCCACGAGGCCGCATGACTCGCATAAGGGTCATTTCGGCAGGGTGGTGGCGGTGGCAGGATCGGCTGGCATGATGGGAGCCGGCCACCTTGTGGCGGCATCCGCCTACCGGGCAGGAGCCGGGCTTGTAAGGCACGCCGCACCCGAGAGCCTTCTTGCGATCGCGCACGGCGGGCGTAGCGAGGTGATGGTGACCCCGGTGCCGGACGGTGGCGCAGGGCACTTCGTCCCGGTGGAAACCGATGTTCTGAAGGATGCGTACAGATGGGCCGACGTGGTCGCGATCGGTCCGGGTCTTGGAATGGAAGAAGAGACCGGGGTGTTCTTTTCCCAGGCCCTGGAACATGATGATCCTGAACTACCCCTTGTAATAGATGCCGACGGACTCAACCACCTTGCCGCGGACGGAGGGTTGCGCAAGAGGTGGGCAGGGCCGGTAGTGATAACACCCCATCCGGGAGAGGCGGCACGCCTTCTGAAGATATCCATTGGAAATATTCAAAAGGACCGGGTACGGGCTGCGGTGGACCTGGCAGAAACCTATGGGGCCGTCGCCGTTCTGAAGGGAGCACCTACGGTGATTGCTGACGGGCAACGCAGTGCGGCGCTATGCCCGCTGGGCAATCCCGGCATGGCAAGCGGCGGTACCGGGGATGTTCTAACGGGAGTCATTGCGGCACTCATCGGGCAGGGCCTCTCACCTTTCAGCGGTGCCGCGCTCGGTGTCTATCTGCACGCGCTTGCCGGCGATCTGGCAACACTTGACCTGGGAGAGTGGAGCATGGTGGCTGGGGACATGGTGGACTATCTACCCATAGCTTTCGGGCATATTGAGGCGTTTCCAGATCGTGAGGTATTGGATACAGGGGTGTGGACATAATGGGGAGCCGACGCAGATCTCCAACAGGCCGACACCGGCTCAGCCGCGAGGAGCGGGTCAGGGTAGGTGGTAGGCGCCCCGGATTGAGACTGGTTTTGCCATCCCCCCGGCTCACCCCCGCCAAGCTGAGGTTGATAGGTGGTATGGGGGGGGTAGTGATTGTAGTGGCGGTGCTGGCCCGGCTGCTCGGGAGTGGAAGTGTGATTGTTCCAGTCGGCGGCGGCCCGGATCAGGAAGAGATCCTCAGATGGCAGGAAGCGGTGGAGGGTGCGACCATGCAGCGTATTCTCGAACTGGGAATGCGCGAATCGTGGGTCCACCTCCACCCGCCGGGCAGCCCGGAGGGGGATTCCCTGTTGACGGTGATCGAGTTCAGGGTTCCAGGCGATCTACACATCGAGGTGCTCAACCTGGTGCTTACCAAAGCGGTGGAGGAATCGGGTGGTGACATTGTTCGGGGTGTCGAGCTGAACGATGCGCGTGTCGAACTTGATGTGGCCTACAAGGGCAGCAGAACACACAGGTTCATCCTTCAGCGCTACTCAGGATACCGTCGCGAGGCAGGTCTGATCAGCATCATCATAGATGACTTCGGAGCTACCGCGCAGGAGATACTTGTTCAATTCGCGGATCTAGACTTTCAATGGACGGCAACTGTAATCCCCGGGCACCCGTACAGCCCCAACCAGGCGCGCTACCTGGCCAGCAGGGGCATCCCGGTACTTGTCCACATGCCGATGGAGCCGGAAGCTGTGGATGAATGGGAGCTGGGTGAAGGGGCAATCTACGCGGACACACCAGAGGAGGAGGTGGACAGCCTCGTGGAGAAGGCGGTTAACGAGATAGCAGTGGCCCAGGGCCTGAGCAACCACATGGGCTCCAGGGCCACCACTGAGCAGTCGGTGATGCGCGCGCTCATGGCTTCGCTCAAGGCGCGGAATCTCTACTTCATCGACAGTTACACAACAGCCGCCTCGGTTGCCGCGAGCGAGGCGGATCGTGCCGGCGTCCTCTGGGCGCGCCGGAATGTCTTCCTCGATCCCGAGGACGACACCGGTGTGATAGAGGAGCAGTTCCGCCGCAGCCTGGACTTGGCCCGCCAGAACGGCTCCGTGATCATGATAGGCCATCCGCGCGTTAGAACTCTTGAGGCGCTGCGGCGCTGGATCCCGAGGGCGAGGGAAGCAGGTTTTGAATTTGTGACTGTTGACCGGCTGCTGCGCCGGTCGGGGAGGTAGCAATGACTCGATTAGGCGTAAATATCGACCACGCTGCGACGGTACGGGAGGCGAGGAAGACGAACGAACCAGATCCTGTTCAGGCAGCCTTCCATGCAGACCTGGGGGGTGCGGACGGGATAGTGTGCCACCTGAGGGAGGACCGCCGGCATATTCAGGACCGGGACCTTGATATCCTTCGGGAGACAGTGACAAGTCACTTGAATCTTGAAATGGCCGCCGTGGACGCGATGGTAGAGGTCGCGCTGAGGGTGAAGCCGGACATGGTTACGCTGGTTCCCGAGAAGAGGGAGGAAGTCACCACCGAGGGAGGGCTCGATGTCCGGTCTTCAGTGGGAAGGATAACAACCGTGGTTTCCACCCTGAAGGGGGCGGGAATAATCGTCAGCCTTTTTATCGATCCCGACATGACGCAGATAAAGGAGGCGGCGCGGACCGGAGCAGATTACGTGGAGCTGCATACCGGCTGCTATGCAGAGGCGAAGCACGGCGTAGACGAGGCGATTGAGCTTGAGAAGCTGGAGCGGGGAGCCCAGGCAGCAGCCAAGATGGGGCTGGGTGTCAGCGCAGGCCACGGTCTGACCTACCACAACGTACAGGCGGTAGCGTCAATTCCAGAGGTTGAGGAACTCAATATCGGACACACAATAGTGAGCCGGGCGATCATGGTTGGCATGGAGCAGGCGGTAAAGGAGATGATCGGACTCATCCGCTCGGCGGAGTAAAAGAAAAGAAAAGAAGAGAAGAGAA
>JAGLTZ010000061.1 GCA_023135015.1 Candidatus Latescibacterota bacterium | reverse complement strand
TTGAGTCCTTCTCGATAGAGGGACGGTTGATGCTGCGCAACCCCGTCCTTCTGCCCCCGACCGGCGGTGTAAGCGGAGTAAGGATAACAATCCAGGTGATAAACCAAGTGATAAACGGGAAGAAGCGCCTGCTTCCGGGTATGCCGGCAGAACTTATCTTCCCTCTGCCTCAACCGTAGGGGTAGCCTTGACGATGAACGAGTCGCCCTTGGTTCCCACTTTCCCGAAAATGCGTGAGGATATCACCTTCACACCCCAGGTCATGCGGGGGAAGGAGACCTTCATAGTCAAGGACCCGGTGAGGCGCAAGTTCATGCAGTTCGACCACTTCGGAAAGTATTTCTGCGAGCTGTGCGACGGCAACCGCTCCATCACGGATATCACCGATCAACTGAACAGCGATTACCCCGATTACGGGATCGACGAAGAGTACGTACTCGACTACGTGGATCACCTGGTGAAACTGAAGCTCGTTCTCAAGGATCGGTTCGAATTCAACGTCCTTTTGATGGAACGGCAGAAGCAGGACCGGGAACGCAACAACTCGCTGCTGCATATGAAATTCCCCGCCTTCAATCCCGACTCGCTGCTGGCGTGGATGCTGGCGAGGATCCGCTGGATGTTCTCGCGTCCTTTCAAGACCCTCTATCTCTTCCTTGTAGTTGGTTCCTTTTTGATAATCATCGCCAACCTCGCGGAAGTCATGAACGGGCTGCTTACTTTCTACTCATTCAGCGGATGGTCGGCGATACACATCCTGATGCTGTATGTGGTGATAGTCCTGATTATAGTTCTGCACGAGTTCGGACACGGTATCACCTGCAAGTACTTCGGCGGCGAGGTGCCCTCGATGGGATTCCTGATCATCTATCTTATCAACCCCGCCCTCTACTGCAACGTGAGCGACAGCTACCGTTTCCCCAGGAAGATGGACAGGCTTTGGGTCGTCTATGGCGGCGTTATAGTCGAGCTCTTCATCGGTGCAGTGGCCGTCTTCCTCTGGTGGCTGACCGATCCGTCACTGCTGATACACGACTTCGCGTTCAAGATCGTCATCTTCTGTAGCGTGACCTCAATCCTGTTCAACATGAACCCGCTTTTAAAATACGACGGTTACTACGCACTGAGCGAAATGGTGGAGATTCCAAACCTCCGGAAGCACTCATTCGGCTACCTCGGTTACCTCTTTCGCAGCGCACTGGGCCTGCCGGGCGACAAACCACCAGGCGGTCCCCGGGAACACAGGATCTACATGATCTTCGGTGTGGCCGCCGTCTGCTACGCCGCCATGATCTTCTCGATCATCTTTTCGCTGCTGCAGAAATGGCTCGTGGGCAGTTTCGCCGGGCTTGGATGGATCCTGGTAATGGGGGCCATGTACATGCTGCTGCGAAAAGTGCTGAAAAAGAGCACAGGTTTTCTCAAGATGGCCTTCATGGACCGTTCCGGAACGGTGCGCCGTAACCTCCCGATAGCAGTAACGATCCTGGTCATTCTCCTGGTCGGTCCCGGCATTATCCGGATTCCTACTGTCGTCAAAGGCGTGGCCGTGCTGGAACCGTATGTTTGCTCCGATCTGACTGCCCCGGCTCCCGGTTACGTAACCGATCTGATGGTAGAAACCGGGGACTTCGTGGAACCCGGGCAGACGGTTGCCGTTTTGCAAAGCGACAGCCTCAACATTGCTCTGGCGGCACTGCGGCGTCAGCAGAACAGGCTGCGCGCAATGGCCGGCAGGGCGTTCTCACAGGGCGACCAGGAAGCCGACCTCTACTACGGCCAGCTCAGACGGCTGGACGAAGAGGAAAGCATGCTCCTGAATCGACAGAGGGGCCTTGAGGTCCGCTCGTCCCAGCGGGGAGTAGTGCTCACGCCGCACCTGACGGACCGGCGATACCAATTCGTCAGCGAGGGCGGTCTCCTGATGCGCATCGGTACCGTGGACTCCCTGCGCGTACGGCTGGAAACACCCGAGCGCCAGATGAGCGATCTTGAAATAGGAACGCCTGTAAAGTTCAAGCCGGAATCGAACCCCTGGTCGGTCGCAAGGGGACGGATCGTAGCTATCGACATCGTTGGTAACCGGATGGTGGACGAAGCTGAGAGCGTCTACCGCGTAGAGACAGTTGTTATGAACACCGACCTGAAGCTCTTCCCCGGCCAGAGCGGGCAGATTCGCCTTTACGGGAAGAAGCGTTCCCTATGGGCGTTGCTGTTCCGTAAGACAATGCAGACCCTTCGCCTGGATTTCTTTATCTAACATGTCAAACAGCTCTGAGAACATACGCCAGGAACTGGACGAGGCTTATCGCCAGCTGGAGCAGACCGCCAGTCGCCTTCTGCTGATAAACCAGGCGGGCATGCTCACAACCTCCACCCACGACACACGCGTCATCGCCCAGGAGCTGCTGACCAGCATCCTCGACAGTGTGTTCGCTAAGCTCGGAGTGGTGGTCTCCTACTCCAGTGGCGGGGAAGTCTTCAACGTGCTGGCCTCCCAGGGACTTGAACCAAAGCACATCACCGCGTTTGAGGAGAGTGAGACTGAGGCAACGGCGCTTTGGATCGCCTCATTGCGGAAGGCTCCCGTGACTCGGGAGGACATCCTGGCTGCCGAGGAATGGGAGGCGGATCTGCCCGAACCGGCATTCGCCGTATACCTGCCCCTCATCATTGAAGAGGAACTGACGGGTGCACTCGTGGCGGGTGATAAGACGACCGGCGAGCCATTCAATCCGGGAGAGCTATCCTTCCTCTCGAGCCTAGGACACCACGCGGCCGTGGCTATCAATCACGCCCGGCTGTACAGCCAGCTGGAGAAGAGGCTCCGGGACCTGGATACCTTGCTGAAGATCAGCCAGGAAATCACCTCGACTCTGGACCTCGATCGGATAATCAGAGCCATGGTCACCATGGCCTCGGCATTGGCCGAACTGAAGTTCTGCACCATCGGTCTCTACCGTGGAGGCGCGATTAAAGTCGATGCAGTAGGCGGGGAGAAGGCGGACAAAGAGGAGAAGGAAAGCCTCCTCCACCTGATGGAATATGTTGCGCTTGCAGAAGCCGAAGTGGCAGCTTCCGCGGCCGATCTTCCGGAGGGAGAAGGTCGTGACCTCTTCCGCGACTACTTCGAAGACTCCGACGTTCGCAGCTTCTGGGGAGTCCCCCTCAAGGACGACCAGGGTGTGGTCGGAGTATTTTGCCTGGTGCGCACCACCAGGCTTCCCTCCGACGAAGAGCAGGAACTCTTCAGGATCCTGACCAACCAGGCCACGGTCGCCATACGAAATGCGGAACTATACAACCAGGTACCGTTTATCGGGTTCCTCGAACCGCTGCTGGAGAAGCGCCGTCGGCTGTTGAAAATGGGACAGAACCGCTGGAAGAGGATCGCAATCATCGTGGCGGGTGCTCTGGCAATTTCGCTGCTGATCCGTCTTCCCCACCGGACAGGTGGGGCAGCCAGTCTGCTGCCCGGAAACAGGCTGGCGCTGCGTGCCCCGATAACAGGCGTTGTGGACACGATATACGCATTGGAAGGCGCCACAGTCGGCCCCGGTCGGCCTGTGGCCAGAATCCGCAGTCTCGAGACAGAAATCAGGAAAAGCGAAGTAGAAGGGGAACTGGACAAGGCCCGCAGAAATGAAGCAAACGCCCGAACCCGAGGCGACCTTTTTACAGCTCAATTGGCCGCCGGAGAAAGATTGACCCTCGAGCAGGAACTGGCGCTTCTCAAGCGCGAACTGGATGCGGCGATGCTTGCGCCCGACTTCCCCTCAGTTGTACTCACACCGCATCTTGAGGAAACGATCGGGGCCCGTATCTTATCGGGCCAGACTTTCTGCGAGGTGGGAACCCTCGACCGGCTGCGGGTCGAAATAGCTCTGCCTGAGAGGAACTGGCATAGAGTACAGGTCGGCCAGACCGTGCGACTCAAGTTCTACACTTTCGCCGAGAGGACCTTCGAGGCAGAAGTGGATGCTCTGTCACCGACCGCTTCAGTCACGGACGAGGGTGAGCGTGTGCTGGTGGTGACCACACATCTGGATTCACCACCCACCGGTCTGCGTCCCGGAATGTCCGGTGTCGGCAAAGTATATCTCGGAAGACGCAGCCTGCTCTGGCATATAACAAGCCCGTTCCGGCGTTTCATCGCCATGAGATGGTGGAGGTAGCATCAGGTTTCCAGTGCGGAAACAGGCAGTAAGGAGATTGTTGCCATGAAAGTAAAGGAACGCATTATCGAAGGCATAGCCGTACTAGGAATATCCGGCAAAATGATGGGAGGCCCCGAGCAGGCGACTCTTCACGACAAGGTCCGGGGCCTCGTATCGGACAACATTCACTGGGTGGTTATGGATATGGGTAAGGTGGAATGGCTCAACTCGTCAGGTCTGGGGCTGTTGATGGGCTGCCTGGCAACATGCCGCGGAGCCGGCGGTGACATGGTCGTCTCGCGCGCCGACCGGGAGGTGAACTCTATATTCATGCTCACCCAGGTAATCAAGGTTTTTGAGACCTACGAAACCACTGAAGAGGCCATTGAGGCGCTCAAGGAGAAGAAAGGAAACTAATTCAGCAACAGTTCAGAACCAGCAAAGTGCGGTCGTCCTGGTAGGCCGTGGATCCGCTGCTCCATTCCTCGACAGCTGTGAGGACAGCTTCGAGTATTTCCTGAGGAGGTACACTCCCAAGCCCCTTTACCAGCTCAACCAACCGCTCATCTCCGAACATCTCATCCTTGGCCGAAAACGCTTCGGGTATGCCATCGCTGTGTATCAGGAGGCAGTCCCCCCTGTTCAGTTTGAGTTCCGGGGCTTCATAGGGAGCATCGGGGTAGAAACCGACCGGGATTCCGGTGGCAGGGAGCTCTTCGTAACTCCCATCCGCATGGAAGAGCAGAGGAGGATTATGACCGGCATTGACGAATTGTAAATTCATATTCTGAGGATCGACGATCCCCAGGAACAGCGTTGCGAATCGCTCAGGGTCAGTAGTAGAGCACAGGTGCGCGTTTATCATTGATGCCAGCTGCTCAAGATCGGGTCCCGTACCCAGGCTGACACGCAGGGCGGCCTGCAGGTTGCTCATCAGCAGGGCAGCAGGCATGCCCGAGCCGGACACATCGCCCAGGGCAACCAGAGTCCGCCCATCCCCCATGTATATGACATCATAGTAGTCCCCCCCCACTTTCTGTGCAGGGTCACACCGCGCCGCAAGCTCGAACCCTTCAACCTCGGGAAGCACAGCCGGCAGGAATCGTATCCATACTTCTTCCGCCAGCTCGCGTTCCTTCTCCATGGCACGCCGCTGGAAGGCCTCTTCAACCAACCGTGCATTCTCAATTAGGGGACCCGCCTCGGACGCAAGGAGTGTCGCTAGCCTCACGTCTCGATTACCGAACGGCTTCTCTTCCTCGCGGTCGACGAGGATGAGGACTCCTATGGCCTCACCGTGATACTCGATAGGAACCGCCAGCAGGGCCCTGGCATTCTCTGCCGTGTCGGTTGTGTCGGGAAAACGGTTATCGCTCTGCAGATCGTCGATTGTCAGCGATTCACCCGTACCCATGACCAGGAAAAAGGCCGTGTTTTCTATAGAACGCGGCACGGTTCCGGCCCTGATTCCGGGACGGCGTATCATGGTATGGACGGAATCGCCCTCCTCGGTGCGCAGCTTTATTGTCCCCCACCGCGATCTAACGGCATCAACTATCTCCTTGACAAGCAGGTCGAGGAGTTCAGGCACCTCATACGGTCCCCGTGTCGCGGTAAGAATACGGTTGATGATTTCCAGATGTTCGGCTGAGACCTTCGATTCGATTCTGGAATCCGTTATAACTTCGGCTGGCGTGGAATCCTCTTTCTTCTTTCGACGAAATACGGCCATGGCAGACCCCTTGTGTATCCGGACGCCAGCTGTCTGAAAACTGGTTACTGTCGTCATCCCAATATGTCATTCGGCACAATTCTACGCGGATTTGTATGGTGACTGCAACTGGACTGCTTGATAAGGTAGATTATCCGAACCGGAGAATCCGACTTCGAAGACAGGTGACTGGTACTTCGACCCGAGCACTGGAGAGCTGAGGATAGGTATTACAGGGGCTACCGGACCTGTACCCATCACCAGCTTTCTGAAGCACCATTCCACCAGTGTGGTTCCATGGAACTGGTGATCAACCGGCGCCTGCAACCAGCCAGGTCCCCTCCCGCAGCATACGCAGCGCTTCGTCCACGGCCGCCTTCAGTTCGCGGTCGTAGCCTCGCAGCTCGTCCTCGGGGGTATTCTCGGCCCATACATCCGGCGCCACACCGTAATTTTCCAGGTTGACCCCGTAGTTGTTCGGTTTCGTCGGATCGTATGTGACCACCAGCGACCCGGGCGTGCGGATCCTGCCGCCGTTGATCAGAGAGTAGCTGCCGGTGGCTATAACTCCGCCCAGAGTCGGGGTGCCGACGATACGCCCAAGACCCAGGTCCCTGAAGCCCATAGGTGTAACCTCACTGTCCGATCCAGAACGCGCGTTGATCAGCATCACCTTCGGGCCGGCAATTGCCTGGCGTGGACGGCGTCCCGCGCTTCGATCGGACCACCTGTAATTCCAGTATTCGTATGGCCTGCGTTCCAGGATGTCGAGCAGCTGCTGATCGGTATTGCCGCCGCCGTTGTACCTGATATCCACGATGATCCCTTTAGCGTTCCAGAACTGGTTGATCTCGTTCTCGAACACCCGCAGCGAGGACTGATTCATCGAGCGGATGTGCACGTAGGCGATCTGGCCGTCAGATTCCCTCTCGACGAACTCCCGGTTTCTCTTCACCCACTCCTCGTACTGGATGTTGCGCAGGGAGCTGACCGTACTGATGCGGATATCGCGGCTGTCGCGCCCGCGCGGCGAGGAGGCCACCCTGACAGTTACATATTCGTTCAGGATGTGGTTGAGGATCTCCCAGTAGTTGTCGGGGGGCTTTATCTCATGACCGTCGATGGCGAGCACATAATCACCGACGTTGATGTCGATCCACTCCTTGTCGGCGGGGCCGTCCCTGTGTATATGCGCTATCTTGAAAGCGCTGCCATCAGGCTCCATCTCGAAACCGGGGAAGCGGGTGCGGTATGTGGTGGGAACGTCAATGCCGCTGGGGCCGCTGACACCTGTGTGAGAGGCGTTCAGCTCACCGATCATCTCGTTGGCGAGGTCGTATAGATCCTGGTTCAGTCCGACGGACTGCAGCAGCGGCTCGTACCGTCTCCTTATCGCGTCCCAGTCGAAGCCATGCATATTCTCGTCGTAGAAGCGGTATTTCATTACCCGCCATGCCTCATCGAAGATCTGCAGCCATTCCGCTTTCCTGTCCACGACCACGGAAAAGCCGAAATCAACCCTCTCCTTGTTCTTGTTTGAGAGGGGCATGCGGTACACGTTACGGCCCTGCCTGTAGAAGATGGTCTTCCGGTCCTGCGTCGGCACCATTCCACTGAAGCTTCCGTCTGTGACCTTCTTCCTATCCTTACCGTCGATACCGATGGAAAAAAGTCCGCTCCCCCTTTCATCGCGGCTGAGGAAGTAGATCGTGTGGCCGTCGCTGGAGAGGAAGTAGTAACCCGAGACCCCGTCACTGCCGCTGGTCAGCTGTACGGACCGCATATCGATGCCGTCGAGGTCGATCCGGATCGCGGGTGCAGCCTCTTCCTCCTCCTTCTCCTCCTCTTCCCTGCCTATTTCCCTCCTCTCCCTCTCATTCTTCCGGCGCTCGCGCACCAGCGGATCATCCGGGTCCTCCGTCAACCGCTGCAGGGAGACTTTGAAGAGGTGCGTGGTTCCTCCGTCCCTGGAAGATGTGAAGATCAGGGTCGTGCCGTCGGGGGTGAGCAGTCCTCCCCTGTCGGTGAAGGGGTTCTGTGTGACGTTGTACTCCTTCCGCTCGGAGATATTGAACAGATAGACATCCGAATCCTGGTCTTCGTCGCTGCGGGTATAGACCAGCCACTGCCCGTCGGGCGAGAATGTCGCCAGGGAGAATCCCCTGTTAGGGTTATGGGCGAGCTCCCTGGTGCGGTCACCGGCGGCATCTACAAGGAAGAGCCTGTTGGCGGCCGTATAGGCAAGCTGCTTCGAATCCCCTGACCAGATCGGGCGACTCTTCTCAGATTCGTGACTCGATATCCTCCGCCGCTCACTCGTGGCCACTTCATATAGCCATATCTCCTGGTCGCCCGACTCGTCGGATATGTATGCCAGGTACCCGCCGTCCGGGGAATAGACCTGATAGCGATCGCGCCAGCCCGAAGAGGTCACCTGCTTTTTTTCTCCCACCTCCGGGTCGGTCGGCACGATGAAGATCTCACCATGGTAATCAACGGCCACATAGTCACCCTCGGGAGAAGGAGAAAAACCGTCTGCCTCGTTCTGGGTCTGCAAGTACTCGACGAGGTTGCCCTTCGGATCGAAGTCGAGATCTATAGTCATTTTCTGTGGCCTGCCGTCCGGGATGGAAAGCTTCCACAGTTCAAACTCATTCTCGTAGACGATGGTGCGCCCATCCGGACTGATTGATGGATACTGGACACCGTCGCTACGGTGGGACGTCACCTGGACTGGATCACCGCCGGCAGGAGCGATCTTCCAGATATTGAAGACCCCATCCCTCTCGGACATGAAGTATATCATCCCGTCCGCACCCCACATCGGGTATGCGTCCTGAGTGTGTTCCCTGAACTGACGGATATCCCGGTCTGTCAGCTGGATGATCTCTTTTGTGCTCAGATCCTGCACCCATATATCGGTATTTCTGTTACCCCGGTAACCCTTGCGCCAGTAACGGAAGCCCGAGCGGTTGAACGCGATCATACTGCCGTCCTGCTTTATCATCCCGGCCGCGCCCATATCCATTTCCATAGGCACCGGAAGGTCACCCTCCGCGGAAACGGTATAAAGTGGCGTACCCCAACCGCTCGCTCCACGGCTGGTAGAGAAGAGCAGCCGCTTACCATCCGGCGTCCAGTAGAGCACCATATCACTGGTGGTGTTGAAGGTCACCTGACGTGGAACGCCTCCTGTGGTGGGAACCACATAGATATCGTTATTCCCCATCCGGCTGCTCGTGAACGCTATCCACCTGCCGTCTGGTGAGAACCTGGGGAACTGGTCCATGGCGACGTGTGCTGTCAGACGGTAGGGATTGCTGCCGTCCTCGTCGGCCACCCAGATATCCCCGTGGTAGGAGAAGGCGATCCTGCCGTTACAGATGTGCGGGTAGCGCGCAAACTTGATCGGATCAGCCTTTACGGTGCCGGCTATTGTGAAGATCACGATCAGACTTAAAAGAAGGTGACTAGGCTTCCTGGTCATCGGTCTGCTCCGTTTGGTTTGAATTGAGGGACCTTCACCCGGTATAACAACCGAGCATGGGCTGATCGTCAACAGTAATGGGAAACCGGACGCGTGCAGTGCCACATCAGTCACCTATCTCACGCAGGCGGCTGAAGAACTCCTTGAGAAGCCCGGCCGACTCTTCCTGCAGGACCCCGGAGATCACCTCGACTCTGTGGTTCAGGCGGGGGTCGTCTACAATATTGTAGAGTGTGCCGCAAGCCCCCGCCTTCGGATCGGGGGCTCCGTACACCAGCAGGGGCACCCGAGCCTGGACTATCGCCCCTGCACACATCGCGCACGGCTCCAGAGTCACATAGAAGGTGCAGTCTTCGAGACGCCAGTCCCCCAGGGTTTCGGAGGCTGCACCTATAGCGAGGATCTCGGCATGCGCCGTTGCATCCCCGAGGCCCTCCGTACGATTGTATCCCCGACCGATGACCATCGAGTTGTGGACGATGACGGCCCCTACCGGAACTTCGCCCTCTTCGGCGGCTCTGCCAGCTTCCCGCAGGGCCTGCTTCATCCAGTACTCGTGGTCATCCGGCCCCAGGAGGGGAATCGAATCGTTCATCTGTACACTCTTCAGTTTTCGAGGTTAGTTACCGGATGAGAACTGTTCAGTTTCCCGGAAAGGTTACTGCAACTACACAAGATTCCAAGGAAGCTTTTATGCCGGAACAATCACCTGACCCCGATCTGAGCTCCCTGGTAGAGGATATCGGCAGAGGAGTTAATGATCTGATAGCGAAGTATCTATCAGATCAACGAACCCGCCGCATCACCGATCCTGCAAAGGTAGAGGATCTGCGAGCACTCTTCGACGAGCCTCTCCCGAGCCGGGGTACCCCGTATCAACAGGTTCTCGACCTCTTTGCAAGCAGAGTTGCACCACACACGACCGTCAGCACAAGCCCCGGTTATTTCGGTCTTATGAACCCGACTCCGGTTCCAATAGCGATCTTTGCCGATGCCCTTGCGAGCACTCTGAACCAGAATCAGGCGGCTGCCAGCCACAGCCCCGTCGGTTCCGTGGTAGAAGAGACGGTGATTCGCTGGCTTGGTGAGGCGACCGGCTACGGGTCCGACTGCGACGGGCACCTCACCAGCGGAGGCACTGTAGCCAACCTGACCGGACTCAAACTGGCGATGCACCGCATCGCTCCCGAGGTGCGTGATATCGGCCTGGCCCAGGCGGGCCGGAGGCTCGCCGTCTATATTTCGGATCAGGCTCATTTCAGTTTCGTGCGGGCCGTGGATGTGCTGGGGCTTGGCAGAGATGCGCTCCGGAGCGTTCCTGCAAGGCAGGATGCTACGGCCGATGTCGAGGCTTTCAAAGCCGCTATCGAAAGCGACCGCCGTCAGGGATGGGAACCTATGGCGGTTGTGGGCAACGCCGGTACGACTGCCGCGGGTGCCATCGACCCTCTGGAAGAACTCTCCGTCCTGGCCGGGGAAATCGGGGCCTGGTTCCATGTGGACGCGGCCTACGGAGGGGCGGCGGGACTGAGCAGAGAGTACCCGGGCCTGCTCCACGGAATAGAACTCGCTGATTCGGTCACGGTGGATGCTCACAAGTGGTTCTTCGTGCCATTTGTCGCAGGGGGCATTCTTCACAGGGATCCCGGGCACGGGCTGGACACCTTCCGGGCTACG
>JAGLTZ010000060.1 GCA_023135015.1 Candidatus Latescibacterota bacterium | reverse complement strand
ACGCCAGTCCGCTGTTCAGGTCAACAGCTGTAGAAAGAGGTACCCAGCGGTTGCCATCCTGACGCCAGATTGTCGGCATCTGGCCCGGCCTGACCAGATCGGGTGTCCAATGTATGGTGACTGTGACCTTGCGTCCGGGCAGCTGATCGGGAACGTCCACCCAGTAGAGTGGTGAGATCGGGCTGCTTCGAGAGGAGCCGCCGCCAAGCCCGTAAGGAAGGATCTTTCCTGCGAATGTCCGCTCCGGGTCGTCTCTCTGAAATATGACTGCGAGACCATCACCCATTACGGCCCCTGCCGGTATGCGGACGGTGAGCATACCATCGGCGGATGTGAGGTCTGTGATCGAGGCGGACGAGACGGTTGCCACCGAAAGCTCAGCGTCGACGGAATCGGAGTTTCCTGCTGCATCGCATCCCTCCGCATGAATTGAAACAGTACCGGTGGTGATCAGTTTATAGTCTCCGACCAGGATGAAAGCGCTTTCAGCATTAACACCGCTCATGGTCAGAGGGACTCCGCCGACTGTTACGGTATAGGAGGTCAATATCTCGGTTGAGATCAGGAAGACGTCCAGCTGGTCGGGAAGCAGCGGATTACGGAGGGCGCCCAGGGATAGGACCGGCGCGGTGGCGTCAACGGTAAGCATTCGCGGGCCGCCGCTGTTGATGCGGGTGTGCCCCAGGTCATCAAAGGCCCGGACACGCCAGTAATAAATCCGGTTCTCTATGATCGGTTTGTTCCATGTGATGCCGGCGCTGGCTGTTGTGTCGAGCTGGGCGGTTGTGAAGGTCTTTGCGGTATCCAGCTGCACCTCGTAGGTGACACTACCCCAGTCGGCTGGGGGGAAGTAGTGCTGCCACGTCAGGTTGGGGGTGGGGTCGGTCAGCAGGGCGCCGTCATCGGGATCAGTCAGCAGGAAGGCAGGCGTTGCTATTATGTCTACCGTCATTGTGTTTCCGCTGCCTGTTTTCAGCACGACCTCCACGTAGCTGTCGAGCTTGAGGCGCGTTTCGCTGCTGGGGATGTTGTTGTACCAGAAGTAGGTCCTGTTCCACGAGCCCGGCCAGGGATCACCTGCGTCGCCGCGGTTCTTGTTGTTTTCGAGGTGGAAGAAGCCGTCCGCCTGCTCCAACGCCCAGCGCAGGTCGGCCGGGTTCCTGTTGCTCGTGGTCACCTGGTCGTTGATGTGGTAGATGAGAAGGCCGCCACCACCGTGCAGGTGCTCGTCGAACCCGATCGGCTGGCGGTTTTCGATCAGGAAATATTCCCGGGGGTCCATCTGGGAGGTGTGGATCTTGAGAATGAACTCGTGGTTCTCGACACTGGGGATCTGGATGCCCATGGTGTCGATGTCGGTGATCACGACAGGGGTGACCCATCCCAGATATATTTTCCCCCACGCGCCGATGTGGGCGGGGCTGTATGACCTGCGCCACGAGCCGCTTGCCATAAGGCACCAGTGTCCCAGGCCCTCGCTCTCACCCCCCGAACCCCCACCATCGGTGTCATAGAAGTCAGGCAGACCGAAGGCGTGTCCCAGCTCGTGGGCGAAGACACCGATATCGATCATCTTCTGTGCAGGATTACTTACTAGTAAGTGATTGTAATTAAGCAGCGGCTGCATCACGTAATCGTCGATCATGATCACACCGGAGCTGTTGCCGTTGCCTGGCGCGTTCGGATCGAGATCGTCGGTATAGTAGGGCCTCCAGAAGCCGACCCCACCGAGGCTTGGGTATTGGTTCACACCGCCGTACGACCAGCGGTGTGACCAGAAACCTGTGGTTGGAGAGTAGATATTTTGTGCCTCGGCGCCCACCAGGTTGTGTATCAGAACCAGTGTGTCCACAAAGCCGTCTCCGTCACCGTCGTATTTGCTGAAATCCACCCCGCTTCCGCTTGTATCGATTGTTACGATCATCTGATTGAGCCAGTCCATGAACCCCGACTGCTCATTACCGCTCTGATCCACGTAGTGGCCGACCTGGTTGTCGGCCTGCACGTATCCGTATATATCTCCGCTCAGGTGCAGCCGGCCGTAGGAGACCTCCTCGTAGAAGTCGCGTACCGAGCCATTGCGGTGGGTCTCGTCGCTGTAGTTCTGGTCCCAGAGCCTGCTGTTGAGGTCGGCGAGGTTGAAATCTGTAGGCCTGGCGGAGTCGGGCGCTGCAAACGCTCCCACAATGACGGGGAAGAGGTAGGTGCCTTCGACCGCGGTGCTCATTCCGCTCGCACGGGCAGCAGCATGGCTCATCCGGCCCGAGGCGATAGCCGCCCTGACGGCGCGGGCTCTCTCGGCGACGCCGAACAGCGCCCGGCGGAACCGGTAGGCCAGAGGATCGGAAGCCATGCGCGCTCTTGCAGCCGGTGTGTTCGGATATTCCCAGTGCTTTCTCAGGAGGGGATCCTGCTCGATTTCCTGGCCTGCGGCAGATGTAAGACATATTGCGTATCCCGCAATTAGAGCCAGCGGGAGCAACTGGTGAATAAGTCTGACTCTACTGTGTTTCATGGCGGTTGAGGCTCTCCATCAGGCAGAGGACCATAAACGCTAGGTCCTTTCGCCTGCCAGGTCAAGGCAGAGCCGTGAAGAGAAAGAGACCCCAGCCCGCGGTTGCATAGTCGTTGCCAGCTGAGTTCCTTATCTTCTATATGCAACTGCTCATATTCACTGATATCGACGGGTCGCTGCTCGATTTCGACAGCTACAAGCCTGGACCGGCTGTCCGGGCCCTTGAGGCGTGCCGCCGCGCTGGTGTGCCCGTAATCCTCTGCACGAGCAAACCGTCTGCCGAAGTGAGGGTCCTTCGCACCATCCTGGATCTGGATACCCCGTACATAGTTGAGAACGGCGCTGCGATTTTCTTTCCGGCCGGCACGGGTGTTGCTGTCGCCGCCCAGCAGCTTGCTGAGTCGAAGAAATGGGATGTGTCCACTATTGAGATGGAGGATGGAGAGACCTTTACGCGCCTGCTGTCGGGCGTGGCGCGCGCCGGGGTGGTGGAGGCGCTTGGAGAGATCGCCCGGGAGGTCGGTATGGAGGTTCGAGGGATCTCTGAAATGACCATGGCGGAAATAACCGAACGTACCGGGCTGCCGTCAGATCAGGCCAGGGCCGCCACGATGAGGGAATTCAGCGAGCCGTTCATCGTTCTGAAGGGGCCTGGTGATGAGGGCAGGATTGAAAGGACTGAGCTGCTCGAGCTCATACGGCCGGCCGCCGAGAGGCGGGGGCTCGCCTGCGCACTGGGAGGACGATTCTTCCACTTGCAGGGTCGGCACTCGAAGGGCACCGCTGTCGAGCGTGCGGTAGCGTGTTATTCCCGTGCAATTTCTCATTCTTCCGGTTCTGATGCTGTTGATCAGAAAAGTCTACTCAGGACGATGGCGCTGGGGGATGCCTACAACGACCTTGAGATGCTCGCCGCCGTTGATGAACCGGTACTGATACGGCGACCGGACGGGACCCATGCCGAAGGGATTGCCTTTCCCGGGCTTGTCCGTACCGAGTGTGTGGGTCCTCAGGGCTGGTTTGAAGCGGTTATGGGGGCCTTTGAAGGTGAATATCCATCGGGCGATTGACCTTGTGAGCATCCCTGAGGTTGCTCCATCATTACACATAGAAGCATTGTACAACAAGGAACCGTGCTATGGCTGACTTCTACCAGAGCCGTCTTATTACCACTTTCCACCAGCTCGGTACACCGAACCTGGACCGGCTGGAGAAGGAATTGGAATACCTGTCGAAGAAACGGAACCTGGCTCTTGTGCTGCCGGCGCTCTTTTCGGAATTCGAAAGTGATGCTCTTCCCAACATTATCGAAAAGCTCAAGGGTGTATCGTACATCAACGAAATAGTGCTTGTACTGGGCAAAGCCGACTCGGATCAGTTTGATCATGCCTGTTCTTGCCTGAAGGAGCTTCCTCAGAAGTTGGTGAACGTTATCTGGCTCGATTCCCCGCGAATTCAGGAAGTACTTCGCACAATAGAGGAACAGGATCTCTTCATAGGTGAAGACGGAAAGGGGCGGGCTGTCTGGGTGGCATACGGCTATATCCTGGGCAAAGGTGAAACGAGAATCATCGCACAGCACGACTGCGACATCATCAGCTATGATCGTCGTCTACTTGCCCACCTGATCTATCCAGCGATGAACCGTAACCTCGGTTTCCAGTTCGTAAAGGGTTATTACGCGCGGGTAACGGATCAGATGTACGGCCGCGTCACCCGGCTGTTCGTTTCGCCTCTGATCAGAGCGTTAATGGATCTGGTGGGCCATCAGCATTTTCTGATCTATCTGGACGATTTCCGCTACCCCCTTTCCGGTGAAGTGGCCATGACCAGCGATCTGGCGAGGTTGAACAGGGTACCGGGTGGCTGGGGGCTTGAGATCGGTACCCTTGCTGAGGTCTACCGGAACGTGGCACCGAAACGGGTCTGTCAGGTTGACCTGGCAGATACTTATGAACACAAGCATCAGCCTCTTTCGCCGGACGATCCCGAACGGGGCCTTCTGAAGATGTGTATCGATATCTCCGACAGCATCTTTCATACGCTGGCAAGCGAGGGTGTTGTGTTCGGAAAGGAAGTCTTCCGGAGCCTGAAGGCGAACTACTTGCGCCAGGCCGAGGACACCATATGGAAATGTGCCGGGGACGCCGAGATAAACGGGCTGGTGTTCGACAGGCACGAGGAGGGTCTGGCCGTAGAAACGTTTGCGCGTGGCCTGGAGACTGCCGGGCAGAGGTTCATGGAGATTCCGGCCGGGAGAGCCCGTATCCCGAACTGGAGCCGGGTAGCGGATGCCCTGCCCCATATTCAGCAGCAGCTGGTGGATGCAGTTGCCTCAGATTGCAGAATTGGTTAGGCGGAGCCACCCCTCGACAACCGAAATCTGGGTAAATAATACCCAGGTGTCCGAAAATAGCCTTGACGCAGTGATAACGGCGCTGTATAAGCGCTAAGGGTGTTATAAAATCACTCTAGCCGGGCATCCCAGGCATTGCTCTTCAAACCAGTGATATACTCAAGCTCGTGCGAATATGCGATTAGGGCACTCACCTTCCTCGCCCAGAAACCTGAAGGTACGGCTGTACCAATAAAAGAGGTGGCGGAAAGGGAAGATCTGCCCCCGCACTTTCTTGCCAAGATCATGCAGACACTTGCGAAAGCGGGTGTTCTTGATTCCTTCAAGGGGCCGACAGGTGGTTTTGCCCTCGCGCGTTCTGCCGGAGAGATAACCCTCTACCATATTGTCGAGGCGCTGGATGATCTCTCCAACTACGACCACTGTGCAGTAGGTCTGACCGAATGTTCTGATGAAAAGCCCTGTCCCCTGCACAACATGTGGACCGGTGTCCGGACCGCAGTGCTCGATTATTTTCGTCGGACAACTCTTATTGACCTCGCCGAGGCTGTCCAGACGAAGAAGGCTTACCTGGCCGCCCAATGGCCAGAATCCTCGTAATAGATAAGGAAGAGGGTCCAGCCAGGGCTCTGGTGAGTGCCCTGAAAAAACAGGGTTACGACGTGGATATAACCCACGACTCCGCCTCCACCTTTTCCTATCTCCGCACACAGACGCCCCATCTGATCGTGCTTGATCTTATGGCCGCTATTAAAGGAAAACCTGCGGAGCTGCCCGAGGGCGTGCGGCTGCTCGCGCAGTTGTACCTCGACTTTCCCGAGATCCCCCTCGTCGTTTATTCACGCTCCAGGAAGTATAAAAACCAGTTCTGGTCATGGTCAGCCGCCGCCCACCTGAGTAAAAAGGACGGGCCGGCACCCGTTATCGAGGTGGTCGGCAGACTACTGTCGGCCCGGAAGAGCTAAACAGCCTGAAGATTAAACAGTATATAGTGGCGTTCAAGCCACTGGAGGGTGTGCCTGGAGAGGGAACCACATTGCTACCCTTGTTCCGGTTCCCACCTGGCTCGAGAGCGTCAGCCGACCGCCGTGTCGGTAGATACATCCCTGCGTAGTAGAGAGCCCCAGTCCTGGATGTTCAGCGGGATGTTTGGAGCTGAAGAAGGGTTGGGTGGCCTGCTTTAAAACCTTCTGGGTCATACCCACCCCTTCGTCAGTCACGGTAATCAGAATTCCTTCGCCTTCCTGTTCGACCTTCAATTTTACCCCGGTGCCGTCCGGTGCGGCCTCCAGACCATTGCAGACTACTTCCATGATTGCCGCGACCACCTGTACGCGGTCAGCAACGATGGTGGGAAGCCCTGCCGGGATGGATGCAGTCAGTCGCACCTGTGCAGGGCGTTGGGGTTCCAGTCGGCGGACAGCTTCAGCGGCACAGTCAGCAACGCTGACGGTTTCAGCTATTAACGGTCCGTTTCCGGCATAGGCCTGCAGCTTCGCAAGCAGCCCTTGCGTGCGGTCAAGTCCCTCTTCGACATATTGGAGGAAACGGAGTGCCGGGTCCTCCTCTCTCAGTAGCCTGCGAGCCTGTTGGAGTGCGGGAAGAACAGTTGAGAGCCGTTCGTTTATCCGGCGTGCAAGCCCTCCGGATATCGCCTGGAGGGAAAGGTTTTGACCCAGAGGACCTGCCGGTGGGTGGGGTCCAGATATCTGGGCCGCAATATCGTTCCCTGCGGCGGCGGGAAGGAAAAGGTCCAGCAGGTGGGTCCACCTGACCCATTCGAAGAGGTAATGTGTGGGGTCGTCCGGGATCTGAGAAAGATGGAGACATACCACCGCCGGAAGTGGTGGCCGGTCTCGGCCCACGGGTAGAATGGCGACAGCGGCCGAACGGATACGGTCCTCCAGCAGGGGGATCTGGTGAAATCCTCTGTTCTGGGATGG
>JAGLTZ010000006.1 GCA_023135015.1 Candidatus Latescibacterota bacterium | reverse complement strand
TAGCAGACACATTCTTTTTCAAGTACACCACTTTCCTCAACCAGTACGTGCCACTTGGCGCTAGAATACCTTTTGGAGTCGTTCTGTTGGTTCTATCGGGCTACATGGCGAAAACAGGCCTGTCTATCGTGTTCGGCGAGGAGACAGAAAACCCCGGCGTGATCAGAAAGAGCGTGTTCGGCGTCGTGCGCCATCCAATATACCTGAGCGAGATTCTGCTTTATCTTGGTCTTCTGATACTGAGTATCTCACTGGTTACTGCAGTGGTGTGGATTATTGCAATCGCGTTCTTGCATTACATCTCGCGTTACGAAGAAAGGCTGCTGCTTGCGCGCTTTGGCGAGGAGTATGAGCAGTACATGTGTGAAGTGCCAATGTGGATCCCTCGTCTTCGGAAGAAGTCCCTAAAAACAACCATTTGATTGCTGCTTTGGGGTCTCTTGTAGTAAAATCTACTCACAATGACCGGTAAGATCATCAGCCATTACAAAATCATCGACAAGCTCGGTGAGGGCGGCATGGGTGAGGTGTGGCTGGCCGAGGATACCCGGCTGGAGCGCAAAGTCGCGCTGAAGTTCCTGTCGCGGGAAGCGGCCGCTGACGAGGATCGGGCACGTTTCCTGCGCGAGGCCCGGGCGGCCTCGGCCCTCGACCACTCCAATATCTGCACCCTGCACGAGATCGGCGAAACCGACGACGGCCGCACCTTCCTCGCCATGGCCTACTGCGAGGGGGAGACGATCCGGGAGAAGATCGCCCGGGGCCCCCTCCCGCTTCCCGAAGCCCTCGATATCGCCGTCGGGGTCGGGGAGGGTCTGGCCCGGGCACATCGGGAGGGCATCGTCCACCGGGACATCAAGCCCGCCAACGCGATCCTGACCCGGGACGGGATCGTGAAGATCGTAGATTTCGGACTGGCGACGATCGCCGGCGAGACCCGGCTTACCCGAACCGGCACCTCTATGGGGACGGTCGCCTACATGAGCCCGGAACAGGTGCGGGGAGAGCGCGTTGATCACCGGGCCGACATCTGGGCACTGGGAGCCATGCTTTACGAGATGGTGGTGGGACGACCGCCGTTCGAGAGCCACCACGAGCAGGGGGTCGTGTACGGCATCCTGAACGATGAGCCCGAACCACCCACCGCCCTTCGGACTGGGGTCCCGATGGAACTCGACCGGATCGTGGCCAAAGCCCTGCAGAAGGATCCGGGACAGCGGTACCAGCATGTCGAGGACATGCTGGTCGATCTCAGAGCGGCCCGGACCGGGACCGGAACTACGACCCTCTCTCCCACCGCGACCTTCCCCGACCACCGGACACAGGTGAGCCGGCGCCGTCTGTACGTGGCGGCGGGCCTTATCGTTCTCGCGCTGGCGGCTGCCGGACTACTCCTGCTCTCCCCGAGGAGCCGGGAACTGCCCCGGGTGGCAGTCCTACCCTTCGAGAACCTGGGGACCGAGGACCACGACTACTTCGCCGCCGGTCTGACCGAGGAACTGATCTCACGACTCTCCCGCCTTCAGGGCCTGATACCGATCGGACGGAATTCCATCGTCGGGTACCGGGATACCGAAAAGGATCTGTCCCAGATCGCCCGGGAACTCGACGCCGACTACCTGCTGACCGGGACCACCCGGTGGGAGGAAGGTGAGACTGGAGACCGGGTTCGGATCACCCCGCACCTGATCAGGTCGTCGGACTTCGTCGAGATCTGGTCCCATCCCTACACCAGCGACGTCACCGGGATATTCGGTATACAGAGCGAGGTCGCAGAACGCATCGCCTCGGCTCTCGATATCGAACTGCATCCCGACGAGCGGAACGCGGTACAACGACAGCCCACCGAGAACCTGGAGGCATATCAGGCCTTCCTGCGGGGCCGCTACTACATGAACCTGCCGCACTACACCGTAGAGGACTGGGCTCACGGGATGACCGCCCTGCAGCAAGCGGTCGAACTCGACTCCACCTTCGCCCTGGCCTGGGCCGAGCTGGCCACCGTCTACGCCAAGCGGATCTACCTGTGGACCGATGCTTCCCCGCAGCAGCGGGAGCTGGCCCGGGAGGCGGCCGACCGCGCGGCCGAGCTCGCACCCGATTCACCCGAGGTCCGCCTGGCCCTCGGTCTCTATCACCTCTACGTCTTCCGGGATACAGAAACGGCGACCGGATACATCAGAACCGCCGCGCGGGAAATGCCGGGCGATGCCCGTATCCCCAAGGCATGGTCCGAGGTGTACATTGCTCAGGGCAGGTTCGAGGAAGCAGCCGCAGCCAACGAGCGGGCCTTGGAACTGAGTCCGCAGGACGCTTCCCTCTATACCAATCAGACCTTCGTGCGGTGGTTTCTGCGGCAGTACCCGCAGGCGCTCGCGACCGCCGATCAGGCGATCCTGATGTCCCCCGACCAGCTGTGGCCCTACCTGGCGAAGATCTTCGTCCTCTGGAGCTGGAAGGGAGTGACCGATGAGGGTCGGACCGCCGTGGAGGCGATCTCGTCGGAGAGCAGCTGGGCGGTCTGGACCAGGTTCTGGCAGTTTCTCTACGAAGGCAGGTTCCGGGAAGCTCTCGCCTTGCTTGATCAGACACCGGCTGACTGGGTCCGGACCAAGATGTGGTCCCGGCCCGAGTCACTGCTGAAAGCCTGGTGCTTCACCATGCTGGACCAACCCGACTCAGCCCGGGCGGCCCTGGAGCAGGCCCGCGAGGAACTGACCGCGGAGGTCGAGACCTATCCCTACGATCCCCGCTACCGCAGCTCCCTGGGGATCGCCCTGGCCGGTCTCGGGGAGAGGGAGGAAGCGATCCGGAGAGGTCAGGAGGCGATCGATCTGCTCCCCCTGACCAGTGATGCCTTCTACGGCCTCTCGTACCTGCAGGACATGTCCATCATCCACACCCTTCTGGGTAACGAGGAAACGGCCCTGGATCAGCTCGAGCACCTGTGCGCGATCCCGTCCTGGTTCTCGCCAGACTGGCTGAAGATCGACATCCGTTACGCTTCCCTGCGTGACCATCCCCGTTTCCAGAACCTGATCCAACCCTATTAACCTCTGTCCCTCGCCATTCATTAAGTAAGCCCGCAGCATATCCCTGTAATCGGCAGGTTTTCGGGTATTTTCTGATGAAGTTCATCTCAGAATGAGGTTTCGAATCCAAAATAAAGGGTCCGCGGACGAGTTGGCCCGTAGACATACGCGGGATCACGGGATCGACCCCTGTCGAGATCCTTCTGGTAGGCGTTGGTGATGTTCTTGATCCCGAGATTGATCTTCATCTCCAGACCGCTGTCGAGGGGCAACCGATAGGTCAGACCGGTATCAATCTGGACGAAACTGCTACTCCGCTCAAGGCACAGTTCGGGGTCTTCCTGCCCCTCGACGGCCACTTCATGGGGGACATCGGCTTCCCCTATAAAGGTGCCTGCGGCGAAGCACTCAATACGGTTGAACGGGTGAAGATACAGCTGGAGATTCGCCGTCAGGTCCGGAGATCGCAGGAACCGTTTCGTCCCGAAGTCCTCATGAGGGCTGTCGTAACGGCTGTGAATGTAAGTGCACCCGCCTCGGAGTTCAACGCCGGCGGAGGGACGGATACCCACATCGAGTTCGGTGCCCCGAACCCCGGCGCCGTCACTGTTGACGCGTTCCCA
>JAGLTZ010000059.1 GCA_023135015.1 Candidatus Latescibacterota bacterium | reverse complement strand
GTGCGAGAGGGCCGAAATGCGTGGGTGATGGTGCGAGGAGGGGGAGTCGAACCCCCACCCCGAGGGGACAGGATCCTAAATCCTGCGCGTCTGCCAGTTCCGCCACTCTCGCCGGCAATGCGGTTTCTCTGGATGATGCAATACGTCCGAACTATGAAATATGCGAGGACTGCGGAAGAGTGTCAATCAGGGGGGCGATCAGGGCAGCCGCTGCACCCCCACCATGGTCACATCATCCTCGTAGGGGGTGTCGCCTGCATGGGAGCGGACCTCCATCTGGACCTCGTGGATGACGCTTGCCAGGGGGAGTCCCACCGACTGTTTCAGGCATTCCTCCAGGGCTTCTTCGCCCATCAGCTCACCCTCTTCGTTCATCACCTCTGAAACACCGTCGGTGAAGAGGAACAGGATGTCTCCCTTATCCATCGTCACATTGCCTGAGCTGTAGGGCACCGAAGGCATCATCCCCAGAGGGATACCACCCTCGGTCATGGGTACCACCGTTTCATCGGGATCAGCATTTGCGCGTACTAGATAAGGAGGGTTGTGCCCTGCGTTTGTGAAGGTGAATTCACCGCTTGCCGGGTCGAGGATCCCGCAGAACATCGTGATGAACTGGCTGGTGTCGGTCGAGCGGTGGATGAAGTCGTTGACCCTGGCCACCATGGAGGTCAGCTCGAAATCGTACTGGCTGTGGCTGCGCAGGGTGGCGTAGAGGTTGGCCATAAGCATGGCTGCCGGCACGCCGTGACCCACCACGTCCGCTATGGTTATCAGCCACCGGCCGTCGTCGAGGAGAATGTAGTCGTAACTGTCGCCTCCGACCGCATCGCACGGGGTGCAGACACCCAGCAGCTCGAAACCCTCTATTTCGGGTGAGTCGGCCGGTAGAAGCCCCTTCTGTATCCCCTCAGCCACATCCAGTTCCTTCTCCAGCTCCTTCTTCTCGAGCGATTCCTTGAGCAGAAATGCGTTTTCCAGTGCGATGGCGGCGTGGGCCGACAGGGCATCGAGGAAAGCGACATCATCCTGGCTGAAGAGCCCGTCCGTCTTGTTGAGGAGCTGGAAGACACCGATGATGTCACCTTCCTTGTTGCGCATCGGTGTAGTGATCATCGATTCCGTCTTATAGCCGCTCGCCTTGTCAACTTCGGAATTGAATCTGGGATCTGAATATGCGTCATCGAGGATGATGACCTCCCCGGTCCGGGCAACATAGCCGGCAAGCCCCTGTCCCAGAGGCAGGCGGATCTCGAGCTTCTCCTCGCCCTGAAGAACCTTCGACCAGATCTCCCCGTTCGGCTCGTCGACCAGGTAGATGGTTCCCCTGTCCGCTCTCACGTTCTCCGTGGCCGTGAGGAGAATGCGATCGAGGACCACGTCCAGTTCCAGGGCCGAATTTATCGTCTGGGAAGCGTCGATCAGTGCCGACAGCTTGGCGATCTCCTGCTGAGCAGTCGCCAGAGCTGAAATGAGGTTATTCTTTGATCCTGTTCCTTCCGTCATCTTAATTCCGACCTTCTGTGATATTTGCGACCCGGCAGAGGCCATCATCTGAATACGCAAGAGTCACGGTGACAGTATGGGCCGGGAGCAGTGCCGCAGCCCGCTCGGCCCACTCTACCAATGTGACGCCGTCAGTGTCCAGCCACTCGTCGAGACCCAGGGCCAGGAACTCGGCCTGATCTTCGACGCGATACAGGTCGAGATGATAGACGGTAAGGTCTCCCTGGTAGATGTGGAGGCGTACGAAACTGGGAGAGGTGACCTCTTCAGTGACTCCGAGTACTTCGGCTGCCGCTTTGACGAAGGTGGTCTTGCCGGCCCCGAGAGGGCCTACCAGAGCAACCACGCTGCCTCCGGTCAGGCGCCCGGCCAGTTCGCGGGCCACCGCGCGGGTGGACTCCGCATCGGGAAGGGGTATGGTACGTTCCATAGTCGCAGGCAATATAAGAACGTTCGAACACCGCTGTAGTTATTACCCTCCCGGGGTAAGTACCGATTCGATCGCCGACGTAATCCCTTCCCTGTAATGTTCCTCGACATAACCCTGCTCGATGAAACGGACTATCCTGTTCTTGTTGATGATGACCGTTCGCGGCAATACCGCAACCCCGTATTTCTTCGATGTATTGAGGAAGGGGTCCATCAGTACCGTGCCTTCGATTTCAGGGTGCTTCTCCAGCCACGCGGCAGCCACCCCGTCTGTTTCACCGAAATTAATAAAGAGGAATATGATGTCCCGGCCCTCGTACTCCTTTGAGATCTGTGTCAGAACCGCCATCTCATTCGGGCACGGCTTGCACCAGCTGGCAAAGAATGACATCAGAATGGCCTTTTGCGTGTCACCCCTCATCCTCGCCTCGGTACGGAGCTCACCCGCAAAGTCACGCAGAAACACGAAGTCGGTTGTTCCCAGCTTCCTCATACCGAACAGTGGAGCCTCCTGCCCAACATAGAGCAAATCAAC
>JAGLTZ010000058.1 GCA_023135015.1 Candidatus Latescibacterota bacterium | reverse complement strand
CGGCGGGCATGGACACTCCCGGGGGCGGGTTATCCGGAGGGACCAGCTCCTCATCCCGTTTCCTGTTCCACTGAACCCAGTCGAGCCTGGCGTCTTCATTCGGATCGAATTCCGAAACCTCGGGGCGCTCTCCCCTGGTAAAGATCAGCTGCTGGTTGGCCGTCACAAGCTCCAGCCACTGCTGGGCCGTCACCTCCCTGGGAGGGGCGACCTCCCTCGGGGGGCCAACCTCCCGCATGCCGCCTCCGGGAGGGGTCGGGTTGTCGCGTACCTCCACCTCCCCCTGGTAGACACGCAGCATCGTCGTTAACGAATCGGGGATATCGATACGGAAAACGGTGCCGCGCACCGCAGCCAGCACGGTCGGGGTTTCGATAGTCAGGTTTTCCCGGTCGGCGGCGAGCCTGCGCACGTTCGACCAGAGCCGCCCGCTTCTGAGCGTGGCCTTAGTGCCCGGTCCCTTCCACTCCTGGAGGCTGCGGCTGGATATCTCTAGTTCGGCATTCTCGTCGATCCGGACCAGTATACCCTCATCACCCATCTTTACTTCCAGCCGCGACTCAACGCCGGTCCGTACGGCATCGCCCGTAAAAAGCGGCTGCTGCAGGGCGATGCCGGTCCAATCCTGCGAGTCGGCCTTCCTGAACCCCACCTCTCCCATATAGAAACTCACCTTGGCGATGACCCACGCCTGCCCCAGGACTGCAGTAACAGCGGCGGCCACCACAACCGCCGACACCGCCCCGAGGCAAACCCTGCGGCTGCGGGACCGTTTAAGGCGCAAGCGAGGCCGACCCTTCACCGGTCTCACCACCTCTCCTTGGGGGTCACCCGGATCCTGACCTGGTTGGCGGTCACGCCTGATACGGCGACTTCGTACTCCTCCCAGGTTTTGGCCGAGAGTTCGCCCGCCAGTGCCATGCCGCCGCCCCTGAAGTTGAGCTCAAGTGTGGCGAGGCTTTCGGCGTAGTTCTTCAGGGTCACATTCTCGCAGCCGCGGACATAGTAGGGCAGCAGCTGCATGAAGTTGCGCACGTCCGCGAAGCCGAACTCGTTTACGATAACGAGCTCAACAACCTGGCCGCTCTGGACTTCCTGGCTCCACTTTTCGAGAATCATTTCCTCGAAGCGGGGTCCAAGCCTGTTCATCGCCCTGCGGATCGCCCTCTGAGAAGCGTCTATGGGGCTCCCACCGACCTGTGCCTGCGTTTCCTGCGTCGCAGCTATATGCTCACCCGTATCTGCCCGGTACGCCTGTAGATTAATGGACGCCTGCATGCTGACCATGGTGCCGAGCATCTGCTGGGCCGCCGTACCGCGTTTGGCGACCGTCTTGCCCAATATGACCACCTCTGCCTGGTAGGCTCGACCTATCTGCACCGCCTGTGCGGCGTTCCCCTCCAGTGCAGATGAGAGGACGTTGGCCTCGGTATTGGCCCTGACGATAGAGGCATTAACGAAACGGAACCCCTTGGGGGAGAGCAGTTCCATTAATGCCGTTGCCGTGGTCTGGTTGCCTATAGTGGTCGGAGCGCGCTCCTCACCGCCCTCGTCAACGAATACCTGCTCGTCAATCAGCACCAGAAGACGCGGGTAACCCTTGCGGGCGAGAATGAGCCCGATCGCTGCAAGGTCGTCAACGAGTGCCGACTCCTTGACGGTTGCACGCACGGTGACGGTGATCATGTCGGGCTCTTCAGCCTCATTCAAGACCTCGTAGCTGGAGATGTAACCGCTCGACTGGGTCAGTATCCGGTCCTGGACCAGCATGAAGTTCTCGGTCAGCGTCTCGCTCCCCACCTGCACTCCCACTACCTGTTGAACCGCGTTGCGGAGGGCGTTGTTGACAGCGTCCTCCTTGGCCTTTGCCTTGTCGCCTGCCACGATCGAGCCGATTCCGGTGACGACGACCTCTTTAGCTTCCTGAGGGGTCTGCTGCTGGGCAAACGCATGGCCGGCCCAGACCCCCAGGGCCACGATCAACGCGGCCCCTGCGATTGGTCTTAGTCGAGACACGGCTACCTCAGAGCTCCCTTCAGGTTGCGTACGATCAGTATTGCCTCATGGCCGGGAAGAGTTCCCTCCAGGAAGAATATTCCGTCCGGCTTTCCGCTCATGATCCCCCTGGTGGTCGCCAGCATCACCGCGTTGAACGAGAAGTGGGTGTTCATCACGTCCGGGAAGGGGCTGGCGTTGCCGAAGAACTTTGACTTCAGGCTGTCATCGTCGTACGCCTCTACCAGGACCCGCTGGATGAGCAGGGCCAGGTCGAGGCGGGTGACCACCTGGTTGGGACGGAAGGTGCCGTCGGGAAAGAGGTCCATAGCCCCGAACTTCACCACCTGCTCGATGTGCACGCGCGCCCAGTGATCGGACTGCACATCGTTCGGCGCCGTAACGCGCTGCGCCTGGGCCTGCTGCTGGTCGGGCGGGGCGAAGCGGCGTTCCTCGGGTGTGCGCTGCCCCACGAAAATGCCTTCCAGGTCGAGTTCCTCGTTGAGCAGGACCGAGAGCTCGGCGCGGCTGATCGCCTCGGTCAGCGCGATCTCTATGTACCTGTCCGGCACCCCGATCGTCGCCCTCTGCAACTCGCTGACCCGCTGCCAACCGTCGTTCAGCACCGTGTTTGTCGGCAGGGCGCTTATCCCCCTGCGGTAGGCATTGACCGCTGAATCGAAATCGCGCAGCTGGACATGCGTCTGGCCAAGGTATTCGTAGGCCGGGGCGTACCGCGCGTCGATCTCGATGGCATCCTCGAACGACCTGATGGCGGGCCTCGGTCTGTCCTGCATATTGTAAGAGCGTCCCAGCCCCACGTGGGCGGGTGTGTATCTCCTGTCCTTGCCTATCGCCCTCTTGAACTCGCGTTCGGCCTCCCTGCCCCTTCCCCACTCCAGCTCGCACAGGCCGAGTCCCTCGTATCCGGGGGCAAAGTCGCGGTCGAGGCCGAGGGCGTACTCGAACTCCGCACGCGCCTCCTCGACCTTCTGCTGCCGCAGCAGCTCCATACCGGCCTGATAGTGCGCCTCGGGTGTGTCGAGCACCGACTGCTGCTGAATACGGCCCGCACAGGCTGTCATCAGTACTGCGGTAAAAACGAACGCCACAGAAACCGAGAGGGTTGTCTTGATCGGCTTCATCTCGCCGCTCCTTGAATTATTGTTTTATTATTCAGCTCCGAGCACTATCATCACCCGGCACTCGTCCAGGAATGGTAGGTTCGCGGCCGCCCGGCGGACCGCGCCAGCATCTGCATTTGAGACTACCAGGTCGCATCCATTCGCACCCGTCGCCCTAAGAGCCCTGATAACAATGGGGTTCCCCACGACACGCTCATCCTGGCTCGCTCCCCCTACATTGTTGTGGTAACCCACTATACCCTGCGTCATGGCGAAGTGCCGGAGCACCTTCGTGGTGCCGTAGACCTCGTTGCCGTCCTCGTCAAGTATCTTGGGTGCCATGGCGGGCATGACATCCAGCCCTGTGGCGTCCACGATGAGTCCGCTGGTAGCGCCGCTGGCCCTTACGGGTTGTGGCTGGGGTTGAGCGGGTGCCGCCGATGCAACCTGTCCACCGCTCTCTCCCGGAAGCAGCACATCGTAGAGGGCCCCGGTCAGAGGCATCTCCACGATGACCGCCACGTCCATGGCCTCGTAGTACTTGGTGTCGAGGATCACGAAATTGCGGATCACGCCCTCCACACTTGACTTGATTATGTCGCTGGTGAGCATGGAATTCTCAACGGTCGTGGTGGAACTGACCCTGACGCCCTTGACCGCCTCGAGCAGGTCGCGGTAGGCGGTCTGCCTCGCGGCCCTTAGAGCTGAAGCCCTCCAGGCCGGTCTGGGAAGGTTGGTGTTTGGGGCACCGAGGCTACTCACGATGACAACCTGGCGTTCCCAGTCGATACGGAATTCGCCGGGTTCGGGATATTGAGTCTGTGGCTCCTGGGCGGTGGCCAATCCAGCCAGCAACCCTCCTGCGATCAGTATTGTAATTGTAGAACGCAACGGCTTCATGCCGTCCTCCTTGGATAGCTTCCTGCGTTTTTTTCTACTTCGTCTTCATGGTCCAGACACCATCCCAATCCTCGCCCGGTGGCTCCTCCTTCATCAGATTGCACCGCTCGGAGAATACGACCGACGCAGGATCGTCTCCGAGTACGGCGAACCCTTTTTGAGCCGCGTCCCAATTCTGAGCCCTGTAGTACTCTAATGCTTCGGCAAACCGATCGGCAAGCTGGCGCTGTTGTTCCGTGTCCCTCTCGGTTCCGCAACGGGCCAAGACGTCGAAGACCCTGACGGGCTTCGTCTTCCCCTTTACCCGAACCAAGTCTATTTCCCTGACCAGGAAATCATCGCCGAGCGGTTCGCGTGTCGACACCGAAATGAGAAGGCTCACACCGTACTGCCGCGTCAGAGCTTCCAACCGGGCTGCGAGGTTTACGTTATCCCCCAGCACCGTGTAGTCGAAGCGCACATCACTCCCCATGTTCCCCACCACCATCGGACCGGTGTTGAGCCCCAGTTTCAGATCGAATGCCTCAGGTAGAGTATTCTGCCACTCTTTACGAACGTTTTCCAGTTCTTCGCGCATTCCGAGCGCCGCTTCGACACCCTTTATCGCGTGGTCCTCGAAATAGAGTGGGGCGCCGAATATCGCCATGATGGCATCACCAATATACTTGTCCACCGTCCCCTGGTGGTCGAAGATCCTATGCGTCATCACGGTAAGGAACTTGTTCAGGAAGTTGGTCAATTCCTCCGGCTCCAGCTTTTCGCTGAAGC
>JAGLTZ010000057.1 GCA_023135015.1 Candidatus Latescibacterota bacterium | reverse complement strand
CTGCAGCTTGTCGGGGTCCTGAATCATCTCGTCGACTACGTCCGGCGAGACATACTGCTGGAATGCGCCCTTGATCACCCTCTTCTGCCGCTCCTCGGTCACATACCTGTAGACCATGGCGGCTGTGTAGCAGCCGATCAGCCCGATCATCGGCCGGAAAAGTTCCGCCCAGTATGTGTACTCCAGGTACACGTAAAACGCCGCAACTACCCCCGCGATGATCAGCAGCGCCGTCAGCGCCATTCCCCAGATGGTCTTGAAACGGAGCGCGAACCACGCCACAACCACCCCCAGCAGGAGGGTGAGCAGGATCGCCAGGGTTTTGTCCATGGTCGTGACATACTCGCCGCGAACAAGGTTCGAGAGGAGCGTTGTGTGGATCTTCACACCGGGAAGGGCCAGCTCCGAGGGAGTGGCCTTGAGGTCTTCAAGGGCAGCGGCCGTCGGGCCGACTATGCACACCTTGCCGGAGAAGAACTCGCCCGGAATCCGCTTCTGCAGAACGTCGTAATAGGGGAACTCACGGTAGGGGACGTAGAAGTACTCCTGCGTGGGGTCTGAAGGAGGATACCATTTGATAGGGAACCGCCCCTGGTTGTCGACGGGGAATGTATAAGGCCCCGCGTAGAGGGCCTTTCCCGGCTCCAGTCGTATCTCTTCGTAGTTGATCCCCATGACATCCAGAAAGAGGCGGAAGGCTGCAGTAGGTACAACAACATCGCCGCTTCTGGTAAAAAGCGGATGGCGGCGCACAACACCGTCCTCGTCGGGGAAAATATTGACCAGCCCGTGACCCAGGCTGGCTCGACTGATCCTGGAAATCGGTGCTTCCAGGAACATGTTGCCGCTCAGATCGGGAAGGTGCTCTGAACCTTGAATCCTATCCAGCTGTATCAGAGAACGCGGTGCGTCATCCTTGATTCTCTCTTCTTCTATCTGTGAACCGAAGAAGAGGCTCCCCCTCCCTGACAGGGTGAGAGCGGTGTAGACCAGACCGGAATATCCGAACTGACGAGAGAGGTCTATATCAACCTGTGGATTTTCGTCCTTGTCGAAGAAGATGACATCGAAGAAGACCGCGGTTGCCCCCCAGTCGGCCAGCTGGCTGGCCAGCCTGCCATGGTAGGTGCGCGGCCACTGGCTGAACCTGCCGTATTTGTCAATGGAGCGCTCGTCGATCATGATCAGTATCAGTCCCGTATCGTCGGGATCGATCTCGTCGGCCATGCCGTTCTCGAAGCGAACACGCATATCATACAGATTGTTTTCGAATGCCTGGAAGGGTCCCGGGGCCAGGAAGTATGTGAAAAAGGCCACAAGAAGAGCTGCACCACCACCGACCACCAGAGCCTTCAGCCAGATCAGCTTGCGGCCCGGCTCCTCCCCCTTCTTGCTGCCGGCAGTCCTGTTCATTGGTTCGGCTCCGATCAGTTCGTCAGAATAGCTACCTGATAAGGGTCATCTTACGTACGTTAGGGTTGATTGCTTTCACAGCAATATATGATGCTATTAGGGGTTCGAACCTGTGATCCGCACCAGCGGTATAACCATTTCCGAGAGGGATATCCCCCCGTGCTGAAATGAACCGGCGAAGCGGCGGCGGTGGGCGGCCGAGTCGGCCGTAAAGACCAGGAAAGCATCTTCGCGGGCGAGCATGTAGGTGGAGGTGAGACCGTGAGGGGGTAGCCGCCAGGCCGCCATATCGTCGATCCGGTGTGCCCACCGGGCATCGGAGTTGAGGTTCCTTCCCACCTTGTATCGCAGGCCGCGGGAGGCGGTACGGTCCGCTTTCACCTCCACACCGCGCTTGACCTGTATGCTTCCGTGGTCGGTTGCCAAGAGAATGGGGACACCACTCTGAACAACTCTCGTTATCATCCGGTAAATGGCAGAGCGTTCGAACCACTGGCGTGCCAGTGCCCGGAAGGCAGCGGGGTCCGGAGCCAGCTCCTGCACGACCGCCGATTCGGTCTGGCCGTGCACCAGCAGATCGAGGAAATTGACCACGATAACGGACAGGCCCTTTGGTACCCCACCGCTCAACCTGCGGTCGACGCCCTCGGCATCCGCCGGCGACCTAACCCGCTCGAATAGAGCCAGCTCCATTCCTCCTGTCATGTCCGCAGCCGCGTCCAGCGCCTCGGCAAGCAGGTCGGGCTCGTAGCGGTTCAGTCCTTCTTCATCCGGCAGCCCCTCCCCTTCAACCCTCGCCCCGCTCCCACCCCACAGATCGGGGTAGGCGGCCGCGACCTCGTCGGGAAAACGCCCCGAAAGCAGGGCGTTGCGGGCATAAGGGCTGGCGGAGGGAAGCAGCGAGAACACAGCTGTGCGCTCGATACGTGCTCCTTCTCCCACCAGGGGCTCCAGCGCAATCCACTGGTCCAGCCGCAGACAGTCGAGCACTACAAGTACTGCCTGCCCTGTTGCAGCCAGTAGTGGAAATACGGCGCGTCCCAGCAGATCGGCAACAAAGAGGGGGCGCACATTCGTGGATATCGGTAGAGGAGGAAAGAGAGTGTCTGCGCCCCTGGCTGAAGCTGAATCCAGTGCCTCTTCCAATGCATCCCGCAGCCGCTGCCGCCAGGGACGTTCATCAGCAACCCAGACCGGGTACCGTTCGATCACCTGGCGTGCCAGCACCCCGTCGGCTTCCTGCTGCAGGGTAGAAAGAGATTCGGCAAGGCCGTCCCGGCCCGTCTGGTCCAGCTGGATACTCCAGTATGCCAGTGCCTCGGCCAGGTCTCCCCACTCGGCCGGAAGCAGCGGGCCTCCGGCCAGCCGGCTCGAGAGACGGGAGAACTCATGCGTGTAATCGCGGGTGATAACCTCTTCGCGCAGACGGCCGCTCTCCAGGATGCGTTTGCACACCGAGAGCACCTGGCTGGGGTTGACCGGTTTGGTGAGGAAATCAGTTATCGAGCGACCGAGCGCCTCCTCCATCAACTCCTCGTCCTCCTGCTTGGTGACCATCACAACAGGCAGGTCGCGGTTTGTCGACCTGAGGCGCTCCAGCACGGTCAGCCCGTCCAACCCGGGCATCCGCTCATCAAGAAGCAGAAGGTCGAAACGCTCATGTGAGAGAAGGTGGAGACCATCCTCTCCGGAATGGACGGCCGTCACGTCGTAGCCGCGCTGCTGCAGGTAGAGGATATGGGGCTGAAGCAGCTCTATTTCATCATCCGCCCAGAGCAGCCGGAATCTTCCTTCTATCCCATCCGCCGTCATTCAGATCCCGTTTCAGCGCCCCGGCGGACTACCGGGTCCGGCCTCCCTGGCGGCGCGCCCTCCTACCAGCACACCGTTCCCCTGGACACTCTTGGCAGCCACGTGCTCGGCGAACGTGCGCGAGAAGATATGTGTTCCGTCACCCCGGGCCACAAAGTAGAGGTAGTTAATCTCTGCCGGCGAGACCGCGGCGATTAAACTGGCCGCACCCGCATTTGCGATCGGGCCCGGCGGCAGCCCACGCACTCTGTAAGTGTTGTATTGCGAGTCGATCTGGAGATCCTTCTCATACAATCTCCTCTTTAAGCGGCCCAGCGCATAGAGGACGGTTGCACACGATTCGAGCCTCATACCCCGCCGCAGCCTGTTGTGAAAGACCGCGCTGATAATGCGCCGCTCCTCACTCGTTGCCGCCTCCCGCTCGATGATGCTGGCTAGAGTCACTACCTCGTGACGCGTCATCCCCAGACCGGCGGCTGCTTCCCCGAGCCGGCGGTTCCAGAGATCTACGAACTGGCCCACCATCAGTCGCATCACATCCCCGGCAGGCATCCGGTAGTAGATATTGTAGGTCTCGGGCAGCAGGTAGCCGTCCAGGTTCAGGGGAAGGGGCTCTCCATCCTCCCGCGGGAGCACTGCGGCTATAAACGCGCTGTCGGCAACCAGAGTCATGAAAGCGGACGAGTCCACCTGAGCCTGCCTGGAAACGATGGAGGCTATCTGCGGGGCGCGCAGCCCTTCGGGGATCGTCACCAGCTCCTCGGCTGTCCCGCCTCGCGTGAGGTGGTCCAGAACATCCAGGATGCTCTCACCGCCTGTGAAACGGTAGCGCCCCGCCTGGAATGAGCGGTCGGCGAAAACCATGCGGGCGGCCGTCACGAGGGCCCCCGAACGCACGATGACTCCATTCTCTTCAAGCAGGGCGGCCACAGATGCAGGGGTGGAGCCCGGTTCAACCACAACCACAACAGGAGCATCGACGGGTGACGGGCCCGGCCCCCAGAAGAGTCCGGCCGAGTATATACTTATCGCAGCAGCCAATCCGAATCCCGCATAGAGCGGAATGGTGATGAACAGGCGAATCGGGCGGCGGCTTCCCGCAAGCAGCAGGACACCCATCAGAAGAACGGGCCCGGCAACCCAGACGACCGGCATGTATTCGAGGGGGCTCACGTTATTTCTTCCTTCTTTATGAGCCTGTCGGAGAAACGCTCCGGC
>JAGLTZ010000056.1 GCA_023135015.1 Candidatus Latescibacterota bacterium | reverse complement strand
GGGTATCGACCGTCAGATCGGCGGTCGGGCTGTCAGCACCGACGGGATCATCTTCTTGAGAGGCGAGGAACTCTATCGGGTTCCTCATCGAGCATTCCGCAAGGTTCAGAACCTGCTCGAAGAAGCCGTAACCGCGGTCGACGAAGTGGATGATAAGGCGCTCTTTCCGGCCGGTGTGGTACTCCCAGGTGATGTTGGGTTTGGTCTCAGCGTCGCCGACCTCAAACCCCACCCAGTTGTCGGGCTCGCCGTGCCTGATGTAGACTTTGCCGCGGTCGTCATAGCCGCCCGGACCGACGGGGCTTCTGTAGTACTGCCGGGCGTAGCGCAACCGCCGGTAGTGCTCGACCAGTACTTCGTTTGCATCATCAGTGGGGTTGGGATCGCGCTGCATCCAGAAGCGTCTGAAGAAATCCCGCATACCTTCGGGGGGTGTGTTCCTGTATTCCCGGCGTTCGGTATCGGTCGCGATGTCGACCACGTCCTGCCATAGGCGCTCAGCTATTTCCGGGTCGTTGAATTCGCGGTACGACATCAGGAAGAGCTGGTTGGCACGGCTGTAGTCTTCAACGGTGAGATAGACATCGGCCAGCAACAGCATCGCGGGTACGTAGTCGGGGAACTGGCCAACCAGGGGTAGCAGCATCTCCTCGGCCTGGCCGTACCTTTCGGTCAGATAGTAGACCCTGCCAAGTTCGAGCCTGTTCTCACGGTGGTTGGGATCCCGGCGGTACTGCTCCACGAATTCCCGCTCCGCCAGCTCGAAATCGTTGTCCTTGGATGCGATCACACCGAACTGGTAGTGGACGTCCCTGTAGTCCGGATTGCGTGAAAGGACCTCCTCGAGAGCATCGCGGGCGAGGCTGAAGTTCTCCAGTCTGGCCAGTGTGATACCCAGGTTGTAGAAAGCGTCGAGGTAGTCGGGATCCAGCTCCAGGGCCCTTCGAAAGCTGTTGAGGGCGCGCTGCCGTGTCGGGTCCTCCACGGCCAGGACCAGTCCCCTGCCGTTGTGTGCGGCCGCCAGGTTCCCGTCGAGCTGGAGCGCGCGGTCGAAGGAGGCCCCCGCAAGTTCCGCATTCCCCCTGGTGAGGTAAATGTAGCCGAGGCTGGAATGGGCCAGTGCGTAATTCGGGTCCAGCTCCAGTACTTTGCGGAATGTATTGATCGCGTTCTCGATGTCCCCGTCTTCAAGCTGGGTGATTCCGAACATGTAGATCGAGTCGACGTCCTGGGCCGCGGCGCCTGCGGGAACGGAGACGACGGTGAGGGCCGCCGTCAGCAGTGCCAGAGAGAGGGAAGTACGGGAAAAGGGGGGATGGGTTACAGGCATGAAAACACGTCTCCTTCGCGCCTCGATGGCGACCGGTGAATGACCTCTGCTCATGTTACGGGGAGCATATATGCGACGAAAAAAGGCACCTGTATGTTTACGGTTCATGTGTATTAGAACTCCAGTAAATTATTCATTATTATAAGTTCCACCAGTGCATGCGTCCATATGCACAAGGGGGTGTGCAACAGCTGACGGCTTTGTGGCTTGACATGACAGGCCGACGGCGGTTCATACTCGAACACCGATAGTGATCGAAGCACCCGATAAGAGAGGTCTCACATGCGTTCAGTGTTCTCAAAGATAGTAACCGGAGCAACAGCCGCTCTGATAGCCGGCTCGATAGTCGCCACCTCCGGCTGCGGCGGCGGTCTTTCCACAGTGCTGACCGAGCCGGAGGGTGATAGTATGCTCCTGATCGGTTCCTGCATCGTGGAAAACGTGGGTTGGCGCAACAGGCAGGAGTTCTACACCGATAATATCGAGGTCTCCTTCATGGCCGATATCGAAGTGAAAGGCAAAGTGGCCAGGAAGTCGTACACCATCTGGGCCCAGGATGACGGGTACTTCTGCGTCGAAAACATGCCCAACGGGAAATACACACTTAAGGGTATCCGCATCTTCAGTCCCGGCGGGGAGTGGACGATCTGGAACGAGCTGCGGATGCCGAACGAGCGTTGGATGGTTGCCGGTGGTGGTCACTACTATTCATTCACAGGCGAATATTTCCACTTCAGCCCGCTGCTGAACGTCTACAATTTCGGGCACAACATCTTCAGCGTGCTGCCCGGCGGAGATGTCCGCTACTACAACCGGTACAGAATGAATAACGAGATGTTCCACCTGGCCGACAGTTACACGCGGGGATTTGTGGAGCAGTACTTCATCGACAAGTACCCTGACAGCGGGTGGACACCGATCCTCAAGCAGCTCCTTCCTGAAGGACGATAGAACGGAATCCAGGTTTTCAATTCCTCTGCCTGCGTCCCTGCCCGGGCGGCTTTCGCTCGGATGCGGGGTCGCAGGCTTCCTGCTCTACCTGGTACAGCTCACACCCGGTGTGGGGTGGTACGACTCGTCCGAGTTCATGGGCGTGGCCGCCACCCTGGGTGTAGCCCATCCCACGGGATATCCGCTCTACAGCTTGCTCGGGCGCCTGACAGTAATCCTGTTGAGCCCGATTTCCGATCCTGCCGTCAGGGTTAACCTGCTCTCGGCGCTGGCGGCCGGCGCTACCCTGGCCGTTTTGACGCTGGTGACATGGCGGTTGATGGGACTGCTGCGCCTGGGGCCGCTGCCGCGTATTGTACGTGCGCTCGCCGCCATGATGCCCTCGGCAGTTCTGAGCGCAATCGCCATCTTCATGGAGCAGGCGGTGGTGGCGGAGGTGTACACCATCCACACACTGGTGGTGGCGCTGCTTATGATGCTGGCGCTGGAATGCGTTCTGGTCGCCGAACGGCCGGCGCCGGTACTGGCATCGGACGAGCTGCGCGGCATGGCCGCGTGGGTCTGGGGTCCAGCAGGCTGGCGGCTTCACCTGCTCACCGCGTACCTGGCTGGTCTGGGGCTGGGTAACCATTTCACCCTTGTGCTCTACTTCCCCGCGCTCGCCTTCCTGCTCTGGTGGTCGATCCGCCCCGAAACGCACCAGCCAGATGTAGTGCGGGCCCGTTCCGCGGCCGGTGACCTGCCAGGTATCATTATACCACTGCTGGCGGCAGGCCTTCTGGGGTTCAGCCTCTACCTGCTGCTGCCGCTGCGCGCCTCGCTGCAGCCTCCCTTTAACTGGGGCGATGCGGACAGCCTGCGCGGGTTCCTGCGTTTGATCACGGCGGCCGAGGCCAGATCGCGCCCGGCGCAGTTCTTTCCCGTTACTGCTCTGGGAATCTGGGGCCGGATCGCAGTGGGGACTGGCTGGCCGGTGTTTGCACTGGCCATAGCCGGATGGATCTGGGCTGGATTCCGCCGGCCGCGTCTGGCGGTTGCGACCCTGCTCTACCTTGTCTTTCCCCTGCTCTTTCTGCTCTGGGGCCTGGATATTTTGGAAGATTCGCTGCTGCCGGTGCACATGTGGTTGGTACTCGGGACCGGGGTGCTGACAGCACTTCTGGGAGAGCGGCTTGTCTCCATGGCCGGGCCGGGATGGGGAGGCCGGATCACCGTGGCCGCGGTGGTACTGCTTTTATTGGCGGGTCCAGGTGTCCGTATTGTGGGCAATTGGGGGGAAGTATCGGCGGTGGGTAAATGGGGGCCGCGCACATTCACCGAGGCCATGGTGGCCTCGGTGGCGGGTGAGCCTGGCCCGAAAGAAGATGTAAAGGGCTGGGTGTTCACCGAGGAGAACGGCACGGCCTTCCTCCTCTGGTATCAGGGGAGGATCAGGGGCAGGCATCCGAATCTTTACGGCATCTATACCCTGCTGGCCCGTGAGGAGTGGTACCGGGAGGAGCTGCGGCGGCACATACCCTCCCTGGCCGTCCCCGAGATCGACCGCACGTATGAGAAGCTACCTCACGAGGCGGCCACCCTGCTCCTGCTGCAGGCAAACACCGGTCAGGGCGTAGACCTTTTCCTCTCTCCGGTAATCCTTCCCCCCGAGGAGGTCTATGGGGTTCTGGTTCCACAGGGGGTGCTGCTGAGGATGGAACCGACCGGGTATGAACCGACAGAGGAGGATGTCCGCAGGCATATAGCTCTGATCCGTGAGTATGCGCCCGCCGCCCGTCAGGGAGAGTTGCCCCACCTGGACGCCCAGAGCAGGGATGTCTGGAGCTGGCGGCACAAGATCCTGGGCGATACATGGGCCCGCCTGGGGGTTCTGGGTATGGCCGAAACGGAATACCGCGCCGGCATTCGTGTCAACCCGGAGCGTGTGGAGCCGCGTGCGACCCTGGGGAACTTCCTCACCGTACTGGGGGACTGGAGGGGAGCTGAGGTGGCCTTCCGCGGGGCCCTGGAGCTGGAGCCGCGCAGCAGGGTCCTCCGGTTCGAGGTAGCCCGCGTGCTGCGTCAGCAGGGGGCGTTTACCGAAGCGGACAGCATGCTTCCGGAGGGCCGGATCGAGGGAGTCGAGCTGCCGGAGTACCTGCTTGTGCGCGCAGGCATCTTCCTTGGCCTCGGCCGCTCGGATGATGCGCGGGAACTTCTGGAAGAGGCGGCCGGTCTTGCACCCGGATCGGGAGATATCCAGAATGACCTGGGCATCTTGTTCCTGCAGAGGGGCGACTTCGAAAGCGCGCTCGAGGCCTTCAGGAAGGCTGTCGAACTCCAGCCTCAGCACGCCGAGGCATGGGCCAACCTGGGTATCCTCGCATACCAGGATGGTCGCCTGACCGAGGCACAGGAGAGCCTGACGAGAGCTATCGAAGCGGGCGCATCCGATTCACAGATCGGGTACTCACTCGGTATTGTCCGGATGAACCTGCAGGACCTCGTGGGTGCCGAGGAGATACTTCGACGCAACCTGTCGGAGTGGCCGCAGCACGCCGATACCTATCTGGCTCTGGGTATGGTGCTGGAGCGGCGCGGACTCACCCGGGAGGCCATCGCCATCTACGAAAGGGGCCGCCTGGTTATTCCAGACGACCCCAGGTTTGCAAGACAGTTGCGGCGTATATGGGATCGCACACCGGGTTTCCGTCCGTAAACGGCCCTTTTCCGCGATCTCGGCGGAAGCCCGCCGGATCTCTTGTGCGGCGTACGGTTAGTACGCCTCCGCGCGATCCGTTGGTTTCCTTGACCTCGCGGTAAAATTGCTCGTTTCCGCATCGGAACCCCAAAGGTTTCCGCCCGCAAACGGCCCTTTTCCGCGATCTCAGCGTCAGCTGGCAAGCAAACGGCCCTTTTCCGCGATCTCGGCGTCAGCCCGCCGGATCTCTTGTGCGGCGTGCAGTCAGGTCAAAGTTTTGTTGTACGGGTGCGGTCCCTTCTCGTACCTTGAGGATAACAGCACAGTCTTTTTCAAGGAGAATTATTGAGATGGCAGATCCTGTTCATGTAACCGACCAGACGTTCAAGGAGGAGGTCCTGGATAGCGATGTTCCGGTGATCGTGGACTTCTGGGCGGAGTGGTGCATGCCGTGTAAGCCGATCGCGACGGTCATCGAGGAACTCGCGGGGGAGTATGAAGGACGCGCCAAGATGGCCAAAGTGGACGTGGATAACAACCAGGAGGTAGCCGCTTCCCTGGGTATCCGCAGCATCCCGATGCTCAT
>JAGLTZ010000055.1 GCA_023135015.1 Candidatus Latescibacterota bacterium | reverse complement strand
TTTGCTACGTGACATGACACTAGTAGCCTGTCGGAGAAACCGACGATAGCTAGTTCCCGTCCGGAAACGGCCCTTTTCCGCGATCTCGGCGTCAATCTGCCGGGTCCCTTGTGCGGCGTACAGTCAGTACGCCTCCGCGCAACCCGTTGATTTCCTTGACCTCGCGGAAAATTGCTCGTTTCCACCTCGGGAACCGCGCCGGTGTCCATCCGGAGTTTCCGGATGGACACTAGCGAGGGTTTCGCTGGCGCTGGAGAAGAACGAATTGAGTCAACTATTCGCCGGCCACTTCGTTGAAAGTCTATAGATGGTGATAACAGGCAACGGAAGTGTGCACTTTGGTACAGAGCACCATATGAGCGTCGACCTCAAAGAACAGGAAATGCAGGCCGTTGGAGGTGGAACTCCCGAAGAGGTGCGCCTGGTCAGGGCATGTCAGGAAGGGGATCCATCCGCGTTCAACATGCTCGTGTGGAGGTGGGAGAAGCCACTCTACAACTTCATCTACAAGTATGTAGGGGACGCGACCCTGGCAGAAGACCTGGTCCAGGACACCTTCATCCGGGTGCTCAAATCGATCCAGCGATACACGCATCAGGGTTCTTTCAGCACCTGGCTGTACCGGATCGCCATCAACCTGTGCAAAGATCACTTGAAGCGGAAGCGTCTTCCGCTGGTCTCCCTGCACGATTACTACACAACCGGTTCGGGCGAACGCGTCTACGTCCAGGACAGGATAGCCGACGAGGAAAGCCGGACCGACGAGAGCCTGAGGGCCGAAGAGCGGGAGGAGCTGGTCAGGAGACTCCTGGCCGGCCTCCCTGAGGAGCAGCGGATCGTGATTCTTCTCAAGGAATACCAGGAACTGACCTTCAGAGAGATTGCCGAGGTCCTGGATGTACCGGAGGGAACCGTGAAGTCACGTCTCTACCATGCTCTTCGTGCAATGAAGGAAAGCCTGGAACGTACCGGCTTTGCCGGCCGATCCAGCCATGGAGGTACCCGATGAGTTCCGTGTGTGAACGTCGCGACCAACTGCTGACCGGCCTTCTCTACGAGGAGGGCGACCCGCAGGAGCTGGCCGAAGCCCGGGCCCACCTCGCCACCTGCAGCGACTGCCGGCGGGAGTACGAGGCCCTGATCGAGAGCAGGGAACTGCTGGGCTCCTGGCCCAACGTGGCCAATGTCCCGCGCCTGGTCTACGTGTCGGAGCCGATCAGCTTCCTGACCAGAGTGCGGCGCTGGGTGGATGAGATGGGATCACTAAGGCTTCGATCCCTGCTGCGGCCGGCGGTGGCTGCGGCCTCAGCGATAGTGGTAATCGTAATCGCAATATCGGTACTGCGCTTCCAAGTCGGCCCCGACGGGGTGCTGGAGGTGGGGTTCGGAAGGGCTGCCATGGAGAAGAGTCCCGCTCTGACAGCCATAGCCGAAGATACCGCCGGGGGTCCGGCGGCAAGCGAAGCAGCTCGGCCGATCAGCAGGGAGGAGTTCACCCGCGGCATGGAGAACATGGCCGCCTACATCAACGAGCTGGTCCGGAACACACGTATGCAGGACCGCCAGGTACTGATGGCGACACTCGAGCAGCAGTTGAACGAGCGCGACGCAGCGATAACCGGTACGGTGCTTACCGCATTAAACAACGCCTTCGGACAGATGGATCAGTACGGCCAGCGCCTGGATGTGCTGACCGCGGCATTCCAGGATCTTTACGACATCACGGGCACCGAACTACAGAAGACCAACGCCATCCTGGCCGCCCTGTTACAGCAGAGCGGGTTCCAGGAAAGGAAGTGATCGCAATGAAAGCAAAATACACAACAACGAAATGTATGATTTCCATTATCGCGGCCCTGATCATGTCAGCCACTGCCACCAGTGGAGCCGGCGCACAGCAGCAGGTCGGCGCCTACGACGAGATCCTCGCACCTTTCTACTCAGGAGAATTGGTATGGGCAACTGATGAAGACACTGACGAGCCGCCCGAAATACGCATCATGTCCCGGATAATCCGGACCGCTCTCTCAGTAGTGGAAGCGCCGGAGCTGCCCGAGCAGATCACCGAGAAGGGTGAAGAGACAGGATTCGCTTATGTGACTACTCTGGGCGAAAAGTACAGAGGTGTATTCGACATTGTTTCGGGACTTCCGGGACCAATCAGTGTCTATTCCGGTTCACGCAAGGTCTCCGGCTTCTACATGAACGGCTACGGCTACCTCTTCACCATCCGCTGGCCGATCAGAAGCTCAAGCCTGATCTCCAGCTTCTACAGAGGCGGCAGTGAGAACCTGGTACTGCAGCTGCAGGCCCAGAACGAGGTATTGGAGCAGCTGCTCATCGAGCGCAGCGATGTGTTGCGCAGGCGTGCAGAAACCGCCGCAGGAGCCGGTGAGGAGCAGAGAGAGGCAGAGGCAGAGCAGGAGAGAGAGAAGGAAGAGCTGCAGAGGCAGCGTGAGGAACTGGCCCGGCAGATCGAGGAGTGGAAAACCGAATTCGAGAACAGGCTCATCGAAGCCATGAAAGATGTGATGGCCACCTACGGGCACACGCTCCACCGGGCGGCTCCTGAGGAGTCGATCACCTTCATCTTCGAACAGAGTGACGAGGATGAAGACAACATCACACTGACCGTGAAGCGGACCGAGTTGGGCGGCCCGGCCGAGAAGGAGCTGGCCCTTCGCGCGATCAGGGTCTCACGCGGCAGCGCCGAGACCAATCCGGCGCTGAAAAGCCAGATCAGGATCATGGCCGAGATCATCGACGCCGCCTTCGAGTATGAGGAGGAAGAGGAAGGCCACTTCCTCATCATTGCGGGAGGGGCATATTTCGGCGGCGCAGCCCGCACGCAGTACATACCGGGCTACGGCGTGATCTTCCGCAAGAATGCGCGCATAAGTCCCATTTCCTTTATAGGCGAGTTAGCCACCCTGTCTGACCCTCCCGAGCCTGACGAGGTGACCGCGGAAGTCACCGCGAGGGCACGCCGTTTCACCGCGGCGATCGAAGGGGCTACGGAGGAATCGCGGGAAAAGATCCAGGAGCACCTCGAGAACCTGAAGAAGAAGACCGCCACAATCCTGGCCACATACGGCACGACACTCACCGAGCTGAAGGACGAAGAGTGGATCGGGATCAACTATGATGTGGGTTCGGCGGCCAGTCTGCTGCAGTCGGGGGTGAGCAATTTCCTGGTGCTGGCCCGGATGAGCCGGGTCCGGGAAGCAGCCCACCAGGGCGGCAACGCCGCCGACTGGCTCCTGGAACACCTCGTCACTAATGAAAAGTCAGAGTTTTAAGGGGCGGATTCCGTTCAGAAACTGAACTCCCCGATCAGCGGGAGCCTGTACACCGTCCGCACGTAGACCCTCGTCATGGGAATCGGCCTCAGCGGACGCTCAGGGTTGTTCGGGTCCCGGGGGCGTCTTATGATCGCGTCGACGGTACCCATCCCCTTCACCACTTCTCCGAATATCGTGTACTGCCTGTCGAGCCAGGGCAGATCGTCCAGACAGATGAAGAACTGGCTTCCTGCCGAGTTGATACTGAGTCCCCGGGCCATGGAAACGATCCCGCGCAAGTGCTTCCGATCGTTGAACTCGGCATCCACGTTCCAGCCGGGCCCTCCGGCGCCGTCGTTGTAAGGGTCATCGTCCATAGAGTTCGGATCACCGCCCTGGATCATGAACCCCGGCACCGTGCGGTGGAAGGTGGTTCCGTCGTAGAAACCCATCCTCGCAAGCTTCTTCCAGTTCTTCACATGGTTCGGCGCATCGCCGGGGAAGAATTCGATGACGATGGTGCCCACCGCGGTTTCTATGACCCCCTGCTCAGATCCGCCCAGGAACAGAAATATCCCGCCGCCCACAACAAGGATCAGTATGAATCCGAAAACGAGAGTGCCAAGAGACCTCATACAGCTCTCCAGTGTGATACATTCCGAGAAATCCCAGCGGATCCCTCTTCACAAATTATAGCAGGTATCACTGACCGCTGGACGTGGTGCCCTGCAGAAGATCCAGCAATCCCCTCAGGTCGCGGATCCTGGCGTCGGGCGCAGGATAACCATCTGGGAAATCTTTCCCTCTGCGATCGACCCA
>JAGLTZ010000054.1 GCA_023135015.1 Candidatus Latescibacterota bacterium | reverse complement strand
TCCTTCACCAGCGGCGTTACATGTACTCGATATTCTAATGGGGCTCTTTACTAACAAATCAGCCGGGGCCGTGGGCCTTTCGATCGAGGAGGACACCGTCAAGTACGCGGAGCTGCAGCCTCTAAGCGGCGGCCGGTGGCGGATCGGCGTCTGGGGGACAAAGCGTTTTGGTGTTGCGCAGGAGCCACCCCAGGAAGAAATGGCACCGCCTGAGACGGAGGCCGAATCGCCTGAGGCTGTAGTAGGCGGGGGACCGCTTATGCAGCCATGGACCCTCGGTGTACTCAGTAAATTGAAGAAGTATCCAGTCTTCGCTTCATTCGCCGACAGGGATGTATTGATGAAATTCATCAGCCTTCCCTCACTCAACGAGCAGGAAGTGGCCCGGATGGTTGAACTGCGTTATCGCGAGTACCTTCCGATGCCGAGGGCCGATATCGTCTTTGATTTCTCGATCACCCGTTTTGCGCATACCAAGGACGAGGGGGGGGTGGAGGGAGCCGGAGCGGTGCCGGGTGAAGCGGCCGGTTCCGGTGAGGAGGAACTACGTATAATGGTTATCGGGTTGGAGCGGGGAGCCTATATCGGATACCGTGAGACCTTCGCCGGTCAGGGGATTATCCTGCGGAGCATAGAAACGAACCAGGCCGCACTGACACGGGGATGCAACTTCTTCCTGGGTCCAGATCATTCAGGCACCTATGCGGTGCTTTACATCAACGATACTTACAGTATGGTCAACTTCGTCGTCGACCACGGACTCTATTACAGCCGCCTGCTCGAGCACGGTCTGCAGTCGCTGACTCCTGACGATGTCGGCAAGCGGCGTGCGGACCGGCTTCTGCGTGAACTCTACAGGTCGGTTGACTTCTTCAGTGTGGAATCACGTGGCATCCCCATCGAAACGCTTTATCTGACAAACGGAGGTGTTACGCCCGACTCCGGCGTTACGCGCCGGATCCAGCGCTTCCTGGGTGACAGTCTCGCTGTCGAAGTAGTGACACTGCAGGAAGTCATCGAGGAAGATGATCGGATAGCCCTGCCCTCGGGAACCGCGGCAGGAACCCTGGTCCTTCCTGTAGGACTCGCGCTGCGCCAAAGCCGTGGAGGAGGTTCCTGATGCCGACCGCCAGGGTTGTTAGAACCGCGAATTTCGCATACCCGTACTCCGAAAGGGACCAGTTCTATCCTCCCCGCACGGTGAAGCTGCTGGTGGCGATCAGCTTCCTCGCGGTACTGGTCCTGGTATTGCTCCCATTCTACCTGCAGCGCCTCGAGCAGATGGAGTACTTGAAGCGGGGAGAAGTAACAAATCTCACAGGTGCAATGCGGCTGCAGGTCGATCAGGCCGCACCGCTTCTGGCACGCAAGGCCATGCTGGACAGCATTAAAAACGATCTTGAAGCACGCGTCACTATGCAGAGGAGGATCGAGGCCGTCGATTATTCTGTAGACCGACTGCTCCTGCATCTGGCAGAACTGGTACCGGATGGGATTATCCTGACGAATCTGGAAATGCGGCAGTCGGCGCGGGGTGGTGCAGGACGCCCCGGCCTGAGCGGGGTTGAAGCCGACCTGCCCGAAGAACTCCAATCGGCCTTTATCCTCACACTGGAGGGAACGGCCCGAAACGCGGAGACCCTTTCACGCTTCCACCGCTCGATGGGGAACTCCCCTCTCTTCTATAGACCGGGACAGAGCTTCAACATCCTTGGCAGCGGCCTCTCCTTCCGTATCACGACACGATTATGGGGCTCTGGGGCTACCATGGAAGAAGGGGACAGCTGATGCTTGAGATCCTCTCCCGTCCGCTTCCAAAGAAGCAGATCGGCCGGCTGCTGATGGTGGATCTGGTGGTGATTCTGGTACTGCTGGCTCTGCCGGTGAGGACGAGCTGGAACGGCTACCAGGAGGCAAGGGCCGCCCTGAAGGAGCAGGAACGACTGAAGGGAGACTACGCTCTACGTCTCGGTCAGGCGCGTCGGGCTGTGCACGAGCAGCCGATCGTGCTGGGCGAGATCCGTGCCGCCATGGCCCTGCTTACGGAGGGAGAACGATACCTCCGTCCACCTTCCGATGCCGCGAGGATCCTGGAGGAGACCCGTGACCTGATCCTGGGCCGAGGGCTCACCCTCGTCAACTTGAGTCAACAGGATCCGCGGAGGCAGGACGAATTTCACGAGCAGCAGATAGTGGTCAGCGT